>SLRB01000176.1 GCA_007131165.1 Bacteroidales bacterium
GAAATATGGTTTTGCATACATTTCCTGTTGAAAATGGAAAAGTAATTGAATGCACTAATTTGGATGATGGGTGGGATAAAAATACTTATTATATTGGAAAAAAGGTAAAATAATGAAATTTTAATAAAAATATTTTGATAAATGAGGGTTTAATATAAATGCAAGACACAGAAAAATCAAAGGAAATTGAATTATATTTTGAAAATATTGATAGTCAATTAGATAATTGTTTAAAATTAGCTACTGAAGCAAGAAAATTAGGTAAAGATCCTGAAGATAGAGTAGACATACCTTTAGCGTCTGATATGGCTGAAAGGGTTCAAGGTTTAATTTCATCTATTGCGCCTGATTTAGTTAAAACAAATATGGTTAAAATAAAAGATTTGTGATTTTTCATATTCTTCTTAATTATCTATTTTTAAATTCATAATTTATGAGGCAGTTCATTTTCTGTCAATATCATCCTTTGTTTTAATGATCCAAAGATAATATCTTTGGATTTATTTTATAACCCGATATGAATAACTCACTATTTGATATCTATGGAAAAACAGCCGTTGTTACAGGGGGCGGCGGTGTGCTTGGTAGTAATATCGCGATGGGATTGCTGCGGGCAGGTGTGAAGGTGTTAATAACTGATATCAGCAAGAAGAAGCTTGATGAGAAGTATGAAACTCTCTCCCCCTTGGGAGAACTATCATCTATCGTATGCGACGTACTGGATATTGGGAGTTTGCAGGAAACAATGAGCAGGGTTGTGGGGGACTGGGGACAGATTGATATCCTCGTCAACGCGGCCGGAGGCAACATGCCAGGAGCAACACTTACCCCTGATAAGAGTATATTCGACATGAAGATAGAGGACTTCAGACAAGTCAATGAGCTCAACCTCGACGGAACCGTACTGCCCTGCATGGTATTTGGCAAGGCAATGGCAGTAACAGGAAAGGGCAGCATAATAAACATATCCTCAATGGCTGCAGATAGTGCAATCACTCGTGTGCCTGGCTATTCAACGGCAAAGTCCGGCATAAATATATTCACAAAGTGGCTGGCTGTCGAGCTTGCAACCAAATTCAGCGATAAAATAAGAGTAAATGCATTAGCTCCAGGATTCTTTATAGGCGACCAGAACAGGGCAGTACTTCTCAATCCTGATGGCAGCTATACAGAGCGCAGTGAAAAAATACTGGCAAAGACCCCTATGAAAAGGTTTGGCGACATTTCCGAGCTGAATGGAATTGTCCGGTTCCTTTGCAGTGACGAGGCAAGCTTCATAACCGGAGCCGTTATCCCGGTAGACGGGGGTTTTAGCGCATTCAGCGGTGTATAACGGGTATTAACAGATCAGTAGTATGGCATTTGAAAAAACGTGGCGCTGGTTCGGGCCGGATGATCCGGTAAAGCTCAGCCACCTGGTTCAGATGGGAGTAGAAGGCGTTGTAACGGCACTGCACCATATACCCAACGGCGAGGTGTGGCCGGCCGGAGAGATAATGAAAATAAAATCGGTTATCGGCGAACACGGACTTAGATGGAGCGCTGTTGAGAGCCTTCCTGTTTCAGAAGGCATTAAGTCGGCCTCAGCCGACAGGCCCCGGTTGATAGATAACTACCGGGAATCACTACGAAACCTGGGGAAATGCGGTGTTGATACCGTAATCTACAATTTCATGCCGGTGATTGACTGGGTGCGTACCGATCTTCATTACAGGCTGCCAGCAGGAGGTGAGGTAATGTATTTTGACCTGCCTGTTTTCGCTGCATTCGATATCCACATACTTGGCCGAACCGGGGCAGAAAATGACTACACCGCCGATATTGCCAGGAAAGCAGTTGATATTTACAGCAGAATGAGCCCCCATGACACTGAGAAGCTGGCACATGATATCATCGTCGTAACCCAGGGCTTTATCGACGGGGCAATCGACGGCACCGCAAAAGATTATAAAAAAAGGTTCCTTGAACTGCTCGACACATACAGGTACATCGACCGGGACGGATTGAGGCAGAACCTTTCGCACTTCCTAAAATCAGTTATACCTGTAGCCGAAGAGAGCGGGATCAGCCTCTGCATTCATCCTGACGACCCTCCATTTCCTGTACTGGGTCTGCCCCGTATAGTCAGCACAAGGGAGGACCTTGAATGGATAGTTGCACAACATGATTCTCTTTCAAACGGGATTGCATTCTGCACCGGATCACTCGCTGCCAGGGCAGATAATTCTCCTGAGGAAATAATAAAATCTGTCGGGCACAGGATCAATTTCCTGCACCTGCGCAACAACTTCCTGTTGCAGGACGGCAGCTTTGGCGAATTCGGCCATATCGACGGTTGCGTCGATATGTACGAGGTTATGAAACTGCTGCTTCTGGAGCAGCAGAGGCGAATAAAACAAGGAAGGCAAGATATCCGCATGCCTCTTCGTCCCGATCACGGCATCAAAATGGTTGATGATTTCGGCCGCCATGCCAATCCCGGCTACCCCCTTACAGGCCGCCTGAAGGGGCTGGCCGAGCTGCGGGGACTGGAGCTGGGGATCGAACGGTCACTTATGATTTAAAATCTGATCGTACCCGATATCTTCATTCGCCAAATCTCACAACCGGCTGGGTTGCAAAGGCTCTCCAGAACATCTCTGCTTCTGCTGTGGAAACATGTCCGTCAAACACCACAATCCTGTACCTGAGAGCATGGTCCTTTCCGGGTTCTATCATCCAGTCGGTGTTCCTTATAGGGCAGAAATTGAAAAACATGTTTTCCCTGCCCCTGTTGGAAGAGGCATCCCACATCCTGACCGGTTCGGGATGCATGCGGTTAGATGGATGGCTCAACAGGATAACCCCGGAGCGGCCGGCATCAGCTGAAGTTTCACCCTCGATGATAACCCACCTTGCATCGGTCCCGTCAGTCTCGTCGCGTGTTTTCCCCTCAGATGTCAGCACGGTGCAATTATCGCCATGCCACTTTTCAGTTGCCCTGAAACCCAGCCCTCCACCATACCTGTAGGCCTCGAACAGGATGCCGTTCTCAAGCGGGGTGTTGAGCGTAGTGGTAAGGTCGACCACATACACACCTTCATAACCAGTATCCCAAACCCTTACATCCCACAGCTCGTTAATGGCAACTGTCTCCGCAGCCTCTTCCAGGTACGCGACATGTTCGTGCCGCACCCTGAAACCCGCGTATACCGGTCCCTCAACAACACCCAGGTACCCGGCCGACCTGACCCTGCCCTGTCCGCCGCCAAGGTTCCAGAAATCGACGTACCTGCC
>SLRB01000287.1 GCA_007131165.1 Bacteroidales bacterium
CATTCATCTGCACCGTAAAGCACTTCCATTATTCCTCTTGTCCACTCCTGAGTTTTCCATGGTACGCCGGCATAATTGTAGAGGTAAGCCTTATGATGAGAAGGCTGGTTGCCCTGAACATATTGTCCGATAGCCCCGGTAACACCCACGTACCAAGGCCCCTCATTCGATGAGGAAGCGTAAAACAGCCCGTCAAGCCTTTCCACAAACTTTTCTCTTCCTCCCATCAAATTAACCAGTCCCCCGATATCATGCTGCGGATAGAAAAGATTCTGCCATGCGTTGCCCTCGGTATAGTGCCTGTGGGGAGAAACGCCTATCCACCACTTATTCCAGCAGTCGTAATATGTATTGTCTTCATATCTTACAATTTCAGGATTTCTCCTGTCACAGTGCGGCAGCCAGCTGCCGTCAGAGAACCTCGGCCGGTAGAAGCCTGATGACTTATCATAAAGGTTCCGGTAGTTGTGTGCACGTTTCATCAACTCTTCATAGTCATCCTTTTTCCCCAGTTCCAGAGCGACCTGCGCCAGGGCCCAGTCCGTGTGGGAATATTCGAGGGTCTTCGATACCGACTCCCTGGTATCTTCTGCGGTCACATATCCAAGTTCAGCATATGCTTCCAGTCCCGGCCTGCTCCTGTCGGGCAGTCCGGGTTCGAAGGCATTTTTCCGCATTCCCTCATATGCCTTATCAATATCAAATTCCCTTATCCCCTTCATCCAGGTATCTATTATTGTTGTTGAGGCATGATCGCCAATCATTATGGGGTTGTAAAAGTTCCTGTAGCTCACCTGGCTGGGGATCCTGCCTCCCTGATCATACATTGCAAGGAAGGTATTTATCATTTCTACCTGCCTTTCCGGTTCGATAATTGTCAGAAGAGGATGGCTTGTCCGGTAAGTGTCCCATAGTGAAAAATCGACATAATACCTGAAGGCATCTTCATGGATGATACTATCGAGGAAATGGCTGTACCAGGCGCCGTCATAATCTGAGAAGGTCCGCGGAAAAAGTATGCTGCGATACAGTGAGGTGTAAAATTTTGTTTTGTTTATTGCAGTGCTCCCGCTGACCTGGATCTTGCCAAGCTTTTCATTCCATATATCTTCGGCATTCTTTTTTACCCTGTCAAAATCCCGGTCCTCAATTTCGGCCCTGAGGTTGTTTTCTGCCCCCTCCATACTGGTAAAGGAGATACCAACTTTAACAATAATCTCTTCATTATCCCGGGTTGACCAGGAGACATAGGCACCAACCTCATTGTTGCCCCTGGTGTCTCTCTGCCCTGAAGCTACCATGCCTTCATTGAAAGTGCCAAAGGAGTCAAACTCCCTGCTGAATTCTGCATAAAAGTACCATGTCATCGGTTCCCATGAATGGTGTCCGATAACAGTTGTATATCCCCTGACAATGTTATTGTCAATTATCTCTATGAAAGCATCTTCATGAAGCCCGGGCCATTGCCGCTCACGTGTGATATCTATTATAACATGCCCGTCGTCAGTTTCCGGGAATGTGTATCTGTGCAGGCCTGCGCGTTCGGTTACAGTAAGCTCGGCTTTAATGTTATAGTCGTCGAGCATTACCATGTAATAACCCGGACTGGCAGATTCCCTGTCGTGCGAAAAACGGGACCTGAAACCGCTGCCGGGATCATCTTCCGTTCCCGGTGCAACCTGCAGGGGACCGGTCGTCGGCATCAGTGCGATGTTTGCATACTTTGCAAGATGATCAAAGCCGGTCCCGCTCACATTTGTATGGGTGAAACCGATTATCGTCTCACTGGCACGTCCGTGCGGGACACTGCTGTACGAATATCCCGCTTTGCCCCTGGAGGCTCCTGTCGTTGGACTGAGCTGGACCATTCCGAAGGGAAGGGCTGCCCCCGGGAAGGTATGGCCATAGCCTGCAGTACCTATGAAGGGATTAACATAATCCACAGGCCGTTCAACATATTCCGCCACGGTCTTCTCCTGAGAACAACCTGCAAAGACAACAGTAAGCATCAGAATTACGAAACAGGGGAGGTTAATCCTTTTGGTTTTTGGTTTTCCGGAAAAAATTATCATAAGTAATTATTTGTATATTCTCAGGTTTTGTTTCTCTTTTCCGCTTCAATTGCAACACATAGAGCGGCAAAATCACCTATCTTCTCTCCAAGTGATGCGGGGACTATCCTGCACACCTCGTTCGCCCCGGGCACAACCTCCTTTTCTATAACCTTTCTGGCCGGACCAAACAACAATTCACCGAGTCTTACACCCATACTTCCTATTATTATGAGCTCAGGGTTCAGGATGTCTATTAAAACCGACAGTCCCTGGCCCAGGTACCGGCCGCTTTTGTTAACAACCTCCAGGGCCAGCTTGTCACTGTTTCTTGCCCATTCCACGACATCCCTGCCGGTTACCCTGCCTGGTTCCTTGTATCTGGTGAGAATTTCCTCTTCGCCTACCTGCTCCTTGAGGCATAGCAATTCAAAAGCCATCATCTGGGCAAGCCCTGTTCCGCTGCAGAATCCTTCAAAAGATCCCCGCTTGTTGTAACCTATAGGTCCGTCATCTGCCAGCCTTATATGTCCTGCTTCACCCCCAAGGTCGTTTGTCCCTGTGTAGAGTTTGCCATTCAGAATCAGTCCGGCGCCCAGTCCCGTTCCAAAAGTCAGGAATACAACATTACTGAATCCCTTGCCGGCACCGTACAACCATTCAGCCATCGCTCCCGCATTTGCATCGTTTTCAAGCGCTGCTGGTAACCCGCTGCTATCCTGAAGTATTTTCACAATCGGTACGTTATCCCATCCCGGCAGGTTCGGGGGAGAGAGAATGGTGCCCTCCCTGCTGTTAAGCGGACCACCGCAGCTTATTCCGACAGCTGATAGGTTTTCCCTTTGAGAGAAATCAAGCAGCGACTCTTTGAAAAACTCAACGGTCGGCTGCCAGTTGTTTTTTCCTTTGGTTGTGGGCCTTTCCAGCCTTTCGGCTATATTACCGTTATTGTCAATCATAAGCACGGCGGACTTGGTGCCGCCGATATCAATTCCTGCATACCATTTATTTGCCATACTATATTTATTTTTTTGGCTTATTTCTGAACAGTGTCTTCCGTATTTCTCCATGTATATATTGACAGAAACAGAAGATAGACAAATATTGCGGCAGGGATCAGGAAACTCACACGTACGGACCAGTCCGCAATAACTCCCATGATACCGGGGATAATTGCCCCTCCTACAATTGCCATAACCATAAGACCGGA
>SLRB01000161.1 GCA_007131165.1 Bacteroidales bacterium
AAAAAAGGCAAGATCTGTTACAAAAACAGAAGTTGACCTGGCCAGGCAATCAGAAGGAGCCGAAAGGTTTTCCTCTTCATATTTTGCGCGTACACTGGTAAGAAAAACCATTGAATTAAACAGGTTTGTGCGCAGGGTACTTCCCGGGGACTTAATCCTGGGAATTGAAAAAAGATTTGATACATCTTTATATAAAAGAAGAAAAAGGATCATAAAGGACAATTCTTCATTCGACCAGTTAAGAGCATCAGTAAATATGTTCGTTGCCAGTATTCTTATCGCCCTTGCCACATCTCTTAAGCTGCCCCTGTCAACCACATATGTTACTTTTATGGTAGCTATGGGGACATCCCTGTCTGACGGTGCATGGGGACGTGAAAGCGCAGTTTACAGGATAACCGGTGTTATAACAGTTATAGGTGGCTGGTTCTTTACTGCCTTCACTGCTTTTACTGTTGCTTTTCTTTTTGCCCTGTTTATAAGCTGGGGGGGTATCCCTGCAACTATTGCGGCAATTGGTATCTCGATAATTTATCTTATCAGAACTTATTATATTCACCGCAGGCGCCGCAAAAACGAGGAGACAATTGAAGCATCCGAAGAAATGGAGGTGAATGGTGAAAATGTTATGACTGAATGTAAATCTAACATTACGAACACTGTTATTTCTGTTTCCAAAGTGTATTACCTGGTAACCGATAGCCTGATAAATGAGGACAGGAAAAGGCTTAAAAAAGTTGTTAAACGGATATCGGAACTTAATAAGAATACCAAAGACCTCAAGAAACATGTATATCCAACACTTAAAAAGCTTGAAGAGGATTCGATAGAAACCGGGCATTATTACGTACAAACACTTGATTACCTGAGGGAGATAGCACATTGTCTATCATACCTGGCCGAACCGGTATATGAGCATCTTGATAACAATCACCCGCCTCTTATTCCCGACCAGGCAAAAGATATTAAAAAAATCAGTGAAGATATTTCTGAGTTATTCAACTATATACTGAATATACTGAAAAAAGACAAGTACGATCAGATTGAAGCTATGCTCAGAAAACAGGCAACAATACTTGATAATCTGAACAAGATAAAAAAGAAACAGATCAAACTTATCAAATCAGAGCAGATAGGTACCCGAAACAGTCTGCTTATCCTGGGATTACTTGCAGAAACAAAAAACCTGGTTCTTTATACCATTAACATGATAAAAGCTCACAGGGATTTTGTGGCAAATAACAGCGTGGAAGTAAATAACGACATGCCTGGCTAACGGGCCGGTATCAGGAATCTACAAATTTATAACCAACACCCTTTATGGTTTTAATACTGCCCTCACCGATTTTCTCACGAAGCTTCCGGATGTGTACATCAATGGTCCTGTCACCCACTATCACGTCATCTCCCCATACCCGGCTGAATATCTCTTCCCTGGTAAAAACCTTCCCTGGTTTGGATATTAATAACTTAAGCAGCTCAAATTCCTTTTTGGGAAGTACGATTTCAATCCCATCTTTTACTATCAGGAACCTGTCCTGGTCTATGGTAAGATTTGGCAATTCAATAACAGGCGAATCTGCAACGGATTTCTCAACAGTATTTATGGCTACTCTTTTTAGCAATGCATTAATTCTGCTGGTAAGTACTTTTGGTTTAACCGGCTTTGTGAGGTAATCGTCGGCACCTGCATCAAATCCGGCGATCTGTGAATAATCCTCTCCCCTTGCAGTCAGAAATACTATGAGAGTGTTGTCAAGCAATTTGTTTTTCCTTATTTCGCTGCATGTTTCTATGCCATCCATCTCCGGCATCATCACATCTAATAGTATAAGGTGTGGTAATACCTTGCTTGCCAGGCTTATGGCATCAGCACCGTTCATGGCTTTATATATGGTATAACCTTCCTTCTGCAGGTTATACCCAAGGAACTCAAGTATATCCTTTTCATCATCGACCAGGAGTATACGATATGGTTGTTTTTGCATTAAATAAATATTATTCAGCTATTTAAATGGCTAAAATATTAAAAATTGAATGAGTAAATGTTAATTTATCATTAATTCTTTCAAAACAACAGTATCGCAAAACCTGCTTCGGATATTGTATAAGCAGTCTGATCAATTAATTACATATCAATGAATGAAACGTCCCTGATAATATTTTCAATATTTTGACCAGAGAACTTTGAAATTAATTTGTCAGGCCGAACTTGCAAGTAATACCTGCTCGTTTCGCAAAATACAATGAGAATATAGTCTTCATCCGTTAACATGTTCGGGCCTGAGAAGATCGTTTACAGTTTTAACCGGGTTGAAGGTTGAGAGAGGTACTTCTACAAAAACCGTATTCCAATCCGACATGGCCCCGTTCCAAAGCCCGGGCAGCTCAAGTGCTTTAAGCTCCCTGCCCCCGGATGATTTGTGAGATATAAAACCGGTTTCCGGATCCCTGTATTTCCGGAGGTTAAACCTATTTCCCCGGTAATCTTTAATTGAGCATACAAGATCAACCGGATTGAAATGAGTAGATGCATCAAAAAGCTTTTTCATGAGGGGGTTGGAAAGGTTTATCTGTGAACTTTCCAGTATCTGCAGTGCAATTGATTCATCGTTGTTCCTGACCCAGAATGGCCCACCGCCTGGTTCGCCGACATTTTTAACCATTCCGCATATACGAAGAGGCCTGTTTAACTTGACGGCAAGATACCTTCTTAGCTCCCCGTCAGTCCATTGATCTGCGCCCCATGGAGTGACAACCGACAACTCCTCCTTAAGAAATGTCAGGATCTCCTCGAGCAGTCCCCTGTTTGTATTGTTGTCGTTGTTATTCAGTAAATTAAGATAATCAAATATCCTTTCCCTGAAAGATATAAGCATGCCGCCCAGGGCCTTTTTGTATCTTATGGTTTCTTCTTTAAGGTTATCCGGAACCACATTGTCGATATTTTTAATAAATATGATGTCGGCATCCAGTTCGTTAAGATTGTTGAGAAGTGCACCATGTCCGCCCGGTCTGAAGACAAGTTTCCCGTCTGAATCCCTGAAGGGTTTGTTGTCAGGAGTGACTGCAATTGTATCGGTCGAGGGTTTCTGGGTGGAGAATGCCGTTTCGTAACTTATAGCGTGATTTTTTTCATATTTCTCCTTTACCCTGTCAAATAACTTACCGAATGCTCCAATGTGGCTGTCAGATATAGTCAAGTGTATTCGTGCAATATTATTGCCGCCGCGGCAATACATTGCCCCTTCAACAAGGTGTTCTTCAAAAGCCGTGCGTGCACCATCTTCATATTTATGAAAAAGTACCAGACCTTTTGGAAGATTTCCATAATCGAGGCCATCAGGTAAAAGTAAGGCTTTTATAACCGGAACGTAGTCGTGAGGGTTGGTGATAGATTCTATATCAACACCCCTGCATTGCATCAGTCCAGCAAGTTTACCATAAAATGCAAAACGTGGAAGTCCCTCAAGAAAAGCTTTAATATTTCCCTGGTCATAATTGCCAGAAACGGGATCTTCAATAAAGCCGTACAGGTCTTTGAACATTCGTGTTGCCGCTCCTGATGCAGGTACAAATTTCAGCACTTTTTCTTTGCCTGCTGTTGAATTATAAAGGTGGACATAATCATCCAGGGTCTCCCGGCGTGGCACCAGGATACCATCGCCGGCAGTAGCGGGTCTGACAATTGGGAGATAGGGAAATCCATTTTGAAATAAAGACAATTGTTCGCTTATATCATTAATAGTGATCCCCTTCTCATTGAAAACCTTCCTGTCATCTTGGGTAAACATCTTCATTATTGTTTGTTATTAAAGTAATCTTTGCCGGCTTTAAGGGCCTTTAGGTTAAGTTCGACTACATCCTCTCCTTTTCTTTTGAAAATATCCCTTACAGCATCTTCCAGAAGACTGTATTCAATTCCTGTATAAGGTGAGGCTGCTCCCAGCATCACCATATTGGATGTGCGTAAAGAACCTGTACGCCTGGCAATGCTGTCGGCATCAATTATAACATTATTTCTGACAGACCTTAACTCGGTCATAATACCTGAGATATCAGGATAGTCTTTAATATTTTTTACCGGAGTTGTATTGGTTACGATCCAACCATCTGCAGAGAGCCATGGGAGGTAGCGAAGGGCCTCCATGGGTTCAACCGACATTATAAGGTTTGCGCTGCCCTGTGGTATCAGGTCTGATAAGATCATCCTGTCGGATATACGCATATTTGACTGAACGGCTCCGCCCCGCTGACTCATACCGTGAACCTCCGATTGTTTAAGGTGCAGGTTACTCTTAAGTGCGGCCATACCAATGCAGGCCG
Source organism: Bacteroidales bacterium (assembly GCA_007131165.1). GTDB lineage: Bacteria > Bacteroidota > Bacteroidia > Bacteroidales > PUMT01 > PXAP01. The sequence goes on from SLRB01000161.1 coordinate 4,327, forward strand.
CTATTGAGAGTATACCCTGTCCGCCTACACCTGCAATAATAATGTCTGTTTGCATTTTTTCAGGTTTTGTTTCTTAAAGTAGTTCAATACCCCGGTCTTCCTGGCCGAAAGCAACAAATATCATATGGTGCTTCGGGGGCCTGCCCCCTGGTAGTTTATTATCTGGACTTTTCTTCTTTTTTTCTTCTCATGGCAACCTGTATGCACTCCCTCCTGGCTATTACAACTGAAACCCCCCTGTATTCAAGTTCCCTGTTGATTATTTTCACATTCTCATCATGATGTTTTTTAAGCGGGTTAATTACCTTAATATGATCCGGGTCGACGCCAATTCCTGCGCATATATCTTCTATCCTGCCTGTGGCTGATGATTTTTGTCCACCTGTCATTCCTGTTGTGGAGTTATCGCCAATTAAAACGGTAATGGCAGATCTGTCGTTTACTGCATCCAGCAGTCCGGTCATCCCTGAATGGGTAAAGGTAGAATCGCCAATAACACAAACCGAAGGATGCAAACCTGCATCGGCAGCTCCTTTTGCCATGGTTATGGAAGCACCCATGTCAACACAGGTATTAATTGCGTTATATGGTTCAAGTGCACCCAGTGTATAACAGCCAATGTCGGAAAAAACCCGGCCGGGTCCGTAACCATCGATTGACTGAAGTAATGCATTGAACATGTCTATGTGCCCGCATCCTGCACAAAAGGATGGCGGCCTGTTCTTTACAATTGAAGGTATTGCAGGTCCTTTTTCGAAAGGCATACCCAGCGCGCCCGCTACGATATCGGGGTTGAGCTCGCCATCACGTGGCAGGGTTCCATCCATACGGCCGGAGATTTTTGCACTGGTTACGGGAAAGCCCCGCAGCATCTCCTCTACAATGGGATAACCCTCTTCGAGTACCAGTACTCTTTCGCATGTGCCGGTAATCTTCCCGACAAGATCTTCAGGCAAAGGGTACTGCCCTATTTTTAATACAGGGTTTGTAGGCTGTTTTCCGCGATAAGCTTCAATAAGATAATTATATGCCAGTCCGCATGCAATAATACCGGCAGATTTGTCGCTGCCGTCAGTAAAGTTGTTCCAAGGAGAATTTGCCGATTCGGTTACAAGTTCTTTTTGTACATCAAGCAGTCCGCGATAGCGGCGCCTTGCAATACCGGGAAGCAGAACGAACTGAACAGGATCGGACGGGAGTCCTGTCACGTTCTGTTTGAGCTGTGCAGCCGGCATGACAGCAGACCTTGAATGGGCCAGCCTTGTAGTAATGCGGATCATTACCGGCAGCTTGTATTTTTCCGACAGCTCAAAGCCATAAAATACCATATCATACGCTTCCTGCTGGTTAATGGGCTCGAGAACCGGGATCATTGCAAATTTTCCGTAATATCTTGAATCCTGCTCATTTTGTGATGAATGCATGGACGGATCGTCAGCAACCACAAGCAGAAACCCCCCGTTAACCCCGGTAATTGCTGCATTCATAAAAGGATCAGCCGCAACATTCAGTCCGACATGCTTCATGCAGGCCATCGACCTCTTTCCCGTGTATGACATTCCAAGGGCGGCCTCGAAGGCAGTTTTTTCGTTGGCCGACCACTGGCAGAATATATTTCCGGCAGCAGCACTGAAATTGTTCTGTACATATTCCATTATCTCAGTCGACGGCGTACCCGGGTATGCGTAAATGCCTGACATTCCTGCATCCATGCCTCCGCGGGCAATTGCTTCGTCGCCAAGTAACATAAGCTTGTCCATAAAAAAACTTTTTTGACGTGAATACTCATCAAAATTAGAAATAAATGGAAGCAAAAAACATGTTATATATCACATGCTGTTTAGGTTTTGACTTAACAAAATTTACCGGAAAGATATTAGCAGTGCGTGACCCGTAACCTGTCTATGAATATACTGTGGCTGTTATTCGGCGGCTTCCGCCCCGATTTCTGAACTCACAAAGAAAAATACCCTGCCATGTACCCATATTCAATCTTCCGCGGGTTACGGGAATTGTTATTGAAACTGAGAGAAGGCTTGACTTGATATGTGCGGGCATGTCATCAGGGCCCTCAATAGTGTGTATATAACCGGGGTCATCCTCAGGAACAAGCCGGTCTGTTGCATAGGCCAGATCCCTGGGTACATCGGGATCTGCATTCTCGTTTATTGTTATTGCAGCCGAAGTATGCCTCAAAAACAGGTTTACAAGACCTGTTTCCGGGAGTTTGCCAAGCTTTTCTGCAATATGGCTTGTTATTGGATGGTAGCCCCTGCTGAAAGGGGGAAGGCTGATCTCATACTGGTTTATCATAGTTATTGGGTATTGTTAGACATTTGCGGGATGCTAAACTTTTATTACTTTTGAATGTTATAATACAGGTACCGTTATTGCAAAATTAGGAGTATTGCAGAACCTTTGCAATTTTTTATCTACTTTTGAGGCGGCATGAATTTTGCTGTAATTTTTGCAGGCTAGTTTAAAATGGCAGGATAGTATGACATTAAGCCGGATAACATATTTGATTTCTTTTGTCATTCTTTTTGTTATCGTTACAGACCTTGATGCCAGGGAAAGCGATGATAAAAAGGACCCTTTGCAGATTAGCGGCATCATAAGGGATGAGCAGAATAACCCTCTACCTTACAGTCATATCATAGTGATAAACAAGGGAAAGGGCAGTATAGCTGACAGGCGCGGCAGGTTTTCATTCATAGTGCATCCAAATGACACACTTATTTTTTCATCTCTTGGTTATAAACGGGAACAGTTTGTAGTACCTGAAGATGTTGATGTTGTGCACTACTCCGTAGACATTCAACTTGAAAGGGATCCGTTTGAAATAGAGGAGGTTACGATATGGCCCTGGGCTACCTACGAGCAATTTTCTGAGGCATTTATAGCACTCAACCTCCCTGAAGACGATTATGACAGGGCGATGGCCAATATTGCACTGATCCAGACATGGATGGAGCTTGAAGGCCTCCCGGCCGACCCCGCTGCAAGTTTCCGCATTGCCATGATGGAGCATACCCACAGGCACATGTACGCCGGACAGCCTCCCAACAATCTGTTAAACCCTTTTTCCTGGGCACAGTTTATTCAGGCGATAAGGGAGGGACGATACAGCGGAAGGTGAAATCCTTTTTCTCCGGGGTTCAAAATGCAGCACACCTAAATTATTTTGGACTGTCTTCCGTCCAGTAAAACAAACCAATGGATTATAATATATCTTTTTACCATTTTTCTTCGATCGGATTTTGCTCGAAAAAATTCAAAATTTTGACTGACAGGAGGAACCGCTTCGCTTTTACATGAATTTTTTTCATCTTGGTTGTGTGTAATTTAAGCTGAAAAAATTCATGTATATTTGAATTTTTTCCGTTAGTTAAAGGGAATATGGAAATATACCAGGAATAACAATCTCTAATTAATGCATTTTATCAGGTCTCTCCTCATATTATCCCTGGCCGGCCTGGCAGCTTTTGGTCCTGCTGATGCACAACAACCCTCTTTAACAGTTTTTGGAACCGTAACCGATACGACCGGGCTACCCCTCCCGCTTGCAGGGATAGGGGTGGCAGGAATGCCTGCAGGGACAGTAAGCAATAGTTATGGTGAGTACAGCCTTTCAATTCCTGCCGGTTACCGTCATACGTTAGTTGTTACCATGCTGGGTTATGAAACGGTTGAAAAGTTTGTTACCGGAAACCCGGGCGATAGCATAAAAATTGATATTTCAATGCAGGTAGCATATGAACAGATATCTGAAGTGTTTGTTACCCGGATAAGAGAAAGAGAGGGTAGCCTGGGCATTATTGATATTCGCGATGTTGAAGTGATACCCACTGCAGGTAGCGGTATTGAAACTCTTCTCAGAACCATGCCAGGGGTGTCGGGCAGGAATGAGTTCAGCTCGCAGTATACGGTAAGGGGTGGAAACTTTGATGAAAACCTGGTGTATGTAAACGGGATTGAGATATACCGGCCTGTATTCATTCATTCCGCACATAAGGAGGGTCTGAGCTTTTTAAACCCTGACATGACAGGATCTGTTAAGTTTTCTGCAGGTGGATTTGGAGCAAGGTACGGCGACAAAATATCGTCTGTGTTGGATATAACATACAGGGAACCGGTGACTTTTGCAGCCTCCGCCTCTGCCAGCCTGCTTGGCGGCACTACCCACGCCGAGGGTGTTTCATCCGGTGGACGATTGCGTCATATAAGCGGGTTAAGGTATATGACCAACCAGTACCTGCTTCACACATTGGATGAGAAAGGTGATTACCTGTCATCTTTTACCGACTTTCAATCTTTAACCAGCTATAAACTATCTGACAGGGCTACACTTTCTTTTCTTGGTCATTTTTCCAGGAATAATTACGGTTTTGTTCCTGAAACGAGGGAAACAAGCTTCGGCACCTTTGACAATCCGATGCAGCTTATGATTTATTTTGACGGGCAGGATGCCAGCCTCTTCCGCACCTATTCCGGTGCATTAAGCCTTAATTATAATCCCGTCGATGACCTTAATCTGATTTTCAACGTGTCGGCATTCAATACTATAGAATCGGAAACCTTTGATCTGCATGGCAGGTACCAGATAAATCAGCTCGAAAAGCATCTTTCATCTGAAAACTCTGGCGACAGTATAATGAATATTGGTGTTGGTGCCTTCATGAACCATGCACGGAACTTTCTTGAAGCCCGGGTTCTGTCAATTTCTCACCGCGGCAATTATTCTTATTCCGGCAACCGCCTGGAATGGGGGCTCCGGATACAGAATGATGTTTTTGATGACAAGATGAGGGAATGGCAAATAATTGATTCAGCCGGCTATAATATTCCATACACCGGCAGGGAGATCGCCCCCTGGCATCTGGCCGATTCTGATAACAGGCTGGCAGTCTTTAGACATTCAGCGTATGTACAAAACACCCTCCGCGTACAGCTCAGCAGGGCTATGCTCGATGTAAGCGGTGGCATAAGAGGAAGCTTATGGGACTTCAGCGGCGGATTATTTGTCAGTCCCCGTGCCTCGCTAACACTATACCCTGCAACTTTTAACAACCATGTTTTTCACCTCTCCGGCGGATACTATTATCAAATGCCTTTTTTCAGGGAATTTCGCGATAGGTTCGGTAATATAAACTATGATAAGATACCCCAGAAATCGATACACCTGGTCGTGGGAAACGATTATTTCATGAAGCTGTGGAACAGGCCTTTCAGGCTTTCTACCGAACTGTATTATAAATGGTTGTATGACCTCATACCATACACCACCGATAATATTCGAATTATTTATTCCGGCACTAATAATGCAAAAGGATATGCTACCGGCATCGACATGAAACTTCACGGTGACTTTGTTATGGGTGTTGATTCATGGGTTAGCCTTTCATTCATGCGTACAAGGGAAGTCCTGGAATTTACCGGCAACAATACCGGCAAGAAACAAAGCACCGGGTTCTATCCGCGTCCTACCGATCAGTTGATAAATTTCGCCTTGTTTTTCCAGGATTACCTGCCAAACAACCCGGCATACAAAGTACACATGAAAATGATCTACGGAAGCCGTCTTCCGTTCAGTCCACCAAACACACCGGCACACGACCTCTCCTTCAGGATGCCGTCGTATCGCCGTGTCGACATGGGGTTTTCAAAAGAAATCTTCAGCAGCATCAAGGATCCGGCAATTGGACATGTTCCTGGCAATTTCAGGAGTCTGCGAATCGGTGCCGAAATATTCAATCTGCTTGATATAAGGAACACCGGATCTTATTTTTGGTTACAAACAATATCGCATGATCCGGGAGTTCCCGGTGAGTTTGCCGTTCCAAACTATTTGTCGGGCAGGCGTATTAACATAAGGCTTACAGCAAAATTCTGATCGTCAGCGGCCTTCCTTCCATCTGCTTTTAAAAACAAAATCATTAAGCTCCTTCCTGGTTCTTTCTGTTTTTTCCCTTTTTTGAAGGTCAGCCGGCAAATCTTCAGCATTACCACGGTAACCAACTGCTATCATTGCTACAGGGTCATAACCATCAGGTATGTCCAGGTTTTTCCTTGCCATCTCCTTGTCAAATCCTCCCATCTGGTGAACATATAATCCCATATCGGTTGCCTGGACAAGCAGATTGCCAACCGACATACCAGTATCATGCATTGCGTAGTAATTTGGTTTTCCGTTAAACGATGAGTTTTTTGCCGCGATACTCAGTATAAGCAAAGGAACATTTTGTGCCCAGATCCGGTTTCCATCAGCAAGTGTCTCAAGCATATTATCAAATGCAGCCCTGTCGTTACCGGTGGCATATATAAAGCGCCATGGCTGCTCGTTTCTGCTCGAAGGGGCCCATCTGGCAGCCTCGAACAATTTGAGTATCTTTACCTCCTCAACAGGTTTGTGGTCAAAAGCAAGGGGACTAAAACGTTTTTCCAGCAGTTCGTTAATAATTCCGGTTTTGTTTTCCATAATATTTGTTACATTAAATAATTTACAATTTACCAGCTTTATCAGAAAACAGCAAAGGAAAAGATTTGTTTGAACGGGGCTAAACAATTAAAACCATACTTTAGGATATTTGAAAAACTTATATTAAGATTGCAATCTTTCGTACACAGAATGTTTTAATATTGTTAATAAGAAACCTATGACAACACAAGATTTTATCAAAAGAGAAGAGAAGTACGGCGCACACAACTATCATCCGCTTCCTGTGGTACTCGACAGGGGCGAAGGAATATTCGTGTGGGATGTTGAAGGAAAACGTTATTTTGACTTTCTTTCGGCATATTCAGCCGTAAACCAGGGACATTGCCACCCAAAAATTATTGATGCACTTACAGCACAGGCTAAAAAGCTATGCCTTACTTCCCGTGCGTTTCATAATTCATGCCTTGGTGAGTACGAAGAGTATATAACGCGGTATTTTGGTTACGACAAAGTTTTGCCCATGAATACAGGTGTTGAGGGAGACGAGACTGCCCTGAAGTTATGCCGCAAATGGGCATATCTTAAAAAGGGTGTACCTGAGGACAAGGCAAAAATTATTGTTTGCGAGAATAACTTTCATGGCCGGACCATAACTGTAGTTTCAATATCAACCGATCCTGATGCGAGAAGGCATTACGGGCCATACACTCCGGGGTTTGTAACAATCCCCTATAATGACCTTGACGCACTGGAGAAGGAGCTTAAGGACTCCAATGTTGCTGGTTTTCTTGTAGAACCCATTCAGGGTGAGGCAGGGGTATATGTGCCTGATGATGGTTATCTCAAGGGAGTAAGCGATCTTTGCAAAAAGCACAATGCGCTTTTCATTGCCGATGAGGTGCAGACCGGGATCGCAAGGACCGGAAGGTTGCTTGCCTGTGACCATGAAAATGTAAGGCCTGACATTCTTATACTGGGCAAAGCTCTATCCGGTGGTGTATACCCGGTATCAGCAGTGCTTGCCAATGATGACATTATGCTTACCATCAAGCCGGGAGAGCATGGATCTACCTTTGGTGGCAACCCTGTTGCAGCAAAAGTGGCCACGGCTGCACTGGAAGTAGTAAAGGAGGAAAACCTTGCAGAAAATGCCGAAAGACTTGGAAAGGTTTTCAGAGAAGAGATGGGAAAGATTGATTCTGAAATGATTGAGACTGTCCGGGGAAAGGGCCTGCTTAACGCGATTGTAATAAAGCCCAAAGACGGAAAGACTGCCCAGGATGTTTGTCTTAAGATGAAGGATAACGGCGTTCTGGCGAAACCTACCCACGGTCATATAATACGATTTGCCCCACCCCTGGTGATAAAAGAGGAACAGCTGAGGGAAGCAGCATCAATAATTGCCGATTCCATTAAGTCATTTGACTGATAATGTATTATAAGTAAACAACCATTCGGGAGGCTGCCCCATAAAGGCAGCCTCTTTTGGTATGTCGGGCATAGTTCTTTCACTTATAGGGTGCAAGTCCCTTACACGCCGGGTTGATAGGAAGTGTTAGCGAACTCGATTGTGGTAATTGAAAGCCGCATCAGCCTTCGGCAGATAAAATAGCATGAACAGACCTTTTGCCTTGTAATGGCAACAGATAATGCAAGTATTTCCGTGCAGTGATCAAACAAATAGTGTATCCTGCTGT
>SLRB01000280.1 GCA_007131165.1 Bacteroidales bacterium
CCGGACTCCTCCATGCTTTCAACAAAACTTGCCGTCACCTCATTGTCGGTAATTACCATATCAACTTCAGCCATACCACAAATCCTGCTGAAACCCCTTCTCCCAAACTTGGTAGAATCTGCAAGCACAATCACCCTTTGAGCTGCGTTTATCATTTTCTGATTGAGTGTTGCTTCCATCGAGTTAGTGGTAGTAAAGCCGAAGCCGGGGTCTATCCCGTCAACACCAAGGAAAAGTTTGCTGCAGGAGAAATTGCCAAGAAGCATTTCCGCATAGTTTCCCACTATAGACGATGAACTCTTTCTTACCTGGCCACCAAGCTGGATGATGTCAACAAGAGGGTACATGGATAGCAGAAGTGATGTATTTAGTGAGGCCGTAACCACCGTTAGCTGTTCTTCAGCCTTAATCTGCCTTGCAAGTTCAATGATCGTAGTGCCGGATGCCAGTATTATGCTGTCTTTTGGTTGGATCAGGCCGGCTGCATATCTTGCTATCTTCTGCTTTTGTGAAACCCTGATTTTCTCTTTCTCATTTACCGGCCTGTCATTTATGTAAGGATTGTTTGGCGTAGCGCTTCCATGGGTCCTGAAAAGCAACTTACGCTCTTCCATGTATTTCAAATCCTTTCGTATTGTAACAGCTGATACTTTCAGGTCTTTGCTAAGATCGCCCACAGTTACGTGGCCATGTTCCCTTAGTTTGTTTAATATGTATTGATGCCTCTCAGCTATACTTGTTGACATGCTGTTGTTTTCTTCAAAATTACTATCAAATTCTGATAAAATCAAGGTATCTGTAACTGCATGAAGCATTTCAGGCAATATTTGACAATTAAAAGCACGCGATAAGCAACAAAAGGAAATAGAAAGGTTGCGAAAAGTTTCGAAAAATGTATTTTAATTTGTATTATTGCAATAATAGATATTGGTATGGTGTTGCTAAAAGTCTTATATAAAGGCTTGAAGGTGAATTTGGCAATTAAAAAGAAAACGAAACCTGTGTTCCGGGATAAATGCAGGTTAATTACGAAACCCTCATGGTACTTCGTAATACAAAATGTGATGGATAAGCATGAGGGTTCCATACATTCAAGTCACTGAATATCTATTGCATGAAAAACATAACTCACGGATTATTAATATAAACAACCTGATTTGTAAGTATGAAGAGAGATTTAATGCTTGAAAGGCTGGATGGAGATACAGTAGACTTTGACTTCATTGTTGCGGGTGGAGGAGCCTCTGGGATTGGTATAGCGCTTGAGGCTGCCAGCAGGGGTTATTCGGTTGTATTGCTGGAGAAGTCAGATTTTGTAAAATCTACATCCAGCAAGAGTACCAAGCTTGTGCATGGAGGAGTAAGATACCTTGCCCAGGGGGATATTGCTCTGGTAAGAGAGGCATGTGTAGAACGCGGCAGGCTTTTACTAAATGCACCTCACCTTGTAAGGAACCAGACATTCGTTATTCCAACTTTCGGCTGGTTTGACGAATTTCTCTATACTGCCGGGCTTACGGTATATGACCTTATGGCAGGACGCTATAGTATGGGGAGATCACGAAGAATATCAAAAGAAAATGTCATTGGCAGGCTGCCATCCGTGACAAGGAACAAGCTTACTGCCGGGGTGCTTTATCATGACGGACAGTTCGATGATGCCCGGCTTGCAGTGAATGTACTGCAGACTGCTGCAGATTATGGAGCGGTAGCTGTTAACTATATGCCAGTTGAAGACCTGCTTAAAGATACAACCGGCCGGATCAAAGGGGTAAAAGCGCGGGACCTGTTGTCAGGCAGGGAATATAATATTGGCGGCAGAGCGGTTATAAACGCTACCGGGGTATTTGCCGACGAGATTATGAGAATGGACAAACCCGGAATGCCGCCAACTATGCGTCCGAGTCAGGGTATCCACCTTGTAGTTAATAAGTCATTCCTGCCGGGTGATGATGCAGTGATGATACCAAAAACCGATGACGGCAGGGTTCTTTTTGCTGTGCCATGGCACGGGAAAGTGGTAATTGGGACCACTGACACTCCTATTGAAAAGCCCTCTTTAGAACCTGTTGCACTTGAGGAGGAAATTGAATTCATTCTGTCTACTGCCGGCAAGTATCTTGAAAAAGCACCGCAAAGAAGTGATATACTGAGTATGTTTGCAGGCCTCAGGCCGCTGGCTGCTGCAAAAAACTCCAACGGAAAAAAAACCAGGGAGATATCACGGAGCCATAAAATTATTGTTTCTTCCGGCGGTCTGATGACAATTATCGGGGGCAAGTGGACCACTTTCAGAAAAATGGCTGAGGATATGGTTTCACGGGCGGAAAAGTTTTACAGGTGGCCCCGTACGAGGTCGGTTACAAAAAATATGAAAATACGGGGATATGAGGAAGGTGTTGATATCAGTGATCCCTGGTATTATTACGGGGCCGACAGGAAAGCTATGGCTGAACTTGTAAGGGAATATCCTGTTTTGGACGATTACCTCAGTGAAAAACTTTTTATAAAGAAGGTGCAGGTCGTCTGGGCAGTAAGAGAAGAGATGGCGGTAACGGTAGAAGATGTCCTTTCACGCAGAACCCGCGTCCAGCTGCTTGATGCTGCTGAAAGCCTCAGGATAGCAGGTGAGACAGCACATATCATGGCCGGGGAACTTGGAAAGGATGAGCATTGGATTGAAGAACAGTTAAAGTCATATGAACAGGTAACACATAATTACCTGCCAGCAATACCTTCAGATTTTAAGGGATAATCATCCAAAAATATTATATTGCCAATTAAAAAGAGGTAAAAAATGGAAAACTACATTTTAGCCCTTGATCAGGGAACAACAAGTTCAAGAGCTCTCCTGTTTGACAAAAAAGGGAAAATACGTACTGTTGCACAGAAAGAATTTACCCAGATATTTCCAAGGCCCGGGTGGGTTGAACATGACCCCTCTGAAATCTGGTCATCTCAGGTGGCGGTTGCTGCCGAAGCAATTTCAAAGGCTGGTATAAACGGTAAAGCCGTGGCCGCCATTGGTATAACCAACCAGAGAGAAACTGCTATTGTGTGGGACAGGAGAACCGGTGAACCCGTATATAACGCCATTGTGTGGCAGGACAGGAGAACATCCGGCTTATGTGACAAGCTCAGGGAGGACGGACATGCTGAGATGATAAGGGAAAAGAGCGGACTGGTAATTGATGCATATTTCAGCGGCACAAAAGTACGGTGGATTCTCGACAATGTTGAAGGTGCA
>SLRB01000265.1 GCA_007131165.1 Bacteroidales bacterium
CTGACCCTCAGGAGTTCAGTAACACTTACCAGCAACCTCTCATTTCAGCTCTACACGCAGATGTTCCTGGCCAAAGGGACTTATGACAACTTCAGTATACTGGTCAGCCCCGATGAACTCGCCGGCTTTGACCCTTTCCCGAAGAAGAGGGACTTCAGCTACAGGAACCTCCAGTCAAATTTCGTGACCCGCTGGGAATACCGCCCGGGTTCGACGCTATACCTTGTCTGGAGCCACAGCCGGCGCGAAAGGGATGAGATGAACCCTCTGGCGCCATGGGGTGAATCTCCATATGACAGACCGCTGGGCAGACAGATAGGAGACCTGTTCGCCGTATTCCCCCATAATACGATCATGCTGAAGTTCAATTATGCCTTTTTCTAATAGCCAGGCGGCGCAGACATAATAAGCAGTGAATTTACCGTGTCGTAAATTATTGTTACAGAAACATCCTTGTCGGAAAGCATTATGATGTAGTGGTTCCTGTTAGCCGCCACGCGCCGCGTCCGCAAGCTTGAGATTGAGGTCTGATTCTGGATATAAGAATCAAGAACACCCATGAATGTGTGGTACCCATAATAAGTAGGTATCCATACCACTGATGAGATCACTTTCTTACCCCCCTCAATGTTTTCTTCCTGCTCAAGCACAACCCCGCTTACATATTGAGCAAGTGAAGCAGGGAAATCTATTTTTTCTTCTTCATCTGATAATACGGCACCAAATGTCACCATAGCTGATGTTGCCAGCAAAAAAACCACTAATCCTGTCGTCTTCATGATAAGGCCAGTTATTGAACCATACTGGTTACACGGTCAACCGCCCAGTCAACTTGTGCAGTTGACTCAAAACCGAGGGTCATGCAATGGATATTCGGGCTGTCAACAGCATACCGTAGTGATTGTTCGCGCTCAGAATCAGTGGCTATATCTCCCTGTCCGAAAATTTTCATTCCAATAACTCCCTTTCCATTTTGCCTTGCAGTCTCAAGTACCTGCATCACTTCGTCAGCGGGACCGTCCATCCTTATACTGAAAGGGTTAATCCTTGCCATAATTACATCAACCCAGGGGTCTTCAGCTGCTTGCTTAAGTGCCTCAAAATTATGGCATGATACTCCTGCAGCCTTTATGACCCCATCCTGCTTGGCTTTAGATATAGCATCAATGTAATACTTTTTATCTTCCTGCCATGTATCATTCAGCAGGCAGTGAAGCATGAATATATCAAAATAGTCAGATCCGGTTTCAAGACGGAAACGGTCGAGTGTTTCATCCATTGTTTCAGGCTCAAACCAATCTCCTCCAAGTGTCCACACCTTTGTTAGCAGGCATACCTCGTCGCGCGAAACTTCCTTTAAAAGCTCCCTGACAAATGAGTGTGAACCGTAAAGGTCGGCCATATCGAAAAAACCAACTCCCCTTTCGTGGGCATGACGGGCAATGCTAAGAAATTTTCGCATGCCAAGGCGGGTTTGATTAGACTCCCTCTGACTGCCAACAGTACCGGTCCCCATTGCCAACCGCGGCACAACCAATCCGCTACCTCCAAGCATGACCCTGTCAACGATTTGATGGCTCGCCGGCCTGAAGCTGATGTTTGCAATGCCCGCAGTAAGCGCTGCAACTCCTGCAAAACCTTTGCACAGGAACTGGCGGCGGTTAATCCCTTTTGTCATAGCTATCTGTTTTACTACGCTTAGCAACTGCTAAGCAATCATTTTCTGGTTAAAGTTATTATTAACGCAATGTAGTATTATTATACAGGAAAACAAAACATACAGTAAGGATCGATGGCCACAAGAAATACTTATTGGCGAAGACTGTTTAGTGAGAACAATCAACTACCTATATACTGAAATACAATAAATTAGCGCAACAACACCATTGATCCAGTGTCCTGTAACCCGCATCAGGCTAAGTCAGACAAAATCTATACGTATGATAAACCCTTGTGCTAAATCATATAAAAAGAAACGTAATACAGATAGGCAACCAGGATCAAACATGAAATATTAAAAACTATGGCGGATAGGACCAAAAACACCCTCTTTCCGGTCAGGAACACCATATGGGTAAGCAAAGCCCTGATAGCGCATATCCAGTTGATCGACCGAAGGTGCTTCACCCTCCTTTACCCAGAAGCGGTAATGCACCACCAGGTGATCATCCTCATCCAGATAATAGGGGAAAAACTCTCCGAAACGGCCATATAACCGTTCAGACATTTCAGCATTTCCTGGGTTGGTAGGATGGCTCATGTAAGATACGGTAAAGGGATTGTCATTGATCCTGAAATGCATGGCATTCCACGGCAGGTCATACATACGGGCTCCCCTGATCTCTTCGCGGGGATCCAGGTCAGTCCAGCTGGGGGGCCTGATAAACCTGCTATAATCAGGATTGTCGGCTACGTACTGGCTTGCACGGAAATGTACTCCTGCATGCTGTCTGTCTCCTTCCAGACGCACGGGTCTGTCGACAGGCTGAAGAATTGATGCAAAATCAATCAGTGTTTCATCAGTATCCTGCCTGAAAACCCTGATGGTTCTAATCTCTTCAATAAAAGGTTCGCCATCATGGTCCTTCCAGTGGATCCTTACCTCATGTCCACCCATGACCGGGCCGGCGAATTCCCTGATAACCTCAATGTGTTCGCTTCTTTCTCCGTCGTTGGCATGCCAGATATCTATCCGTTCATCATTGATATAGACATGGTTATACCCAAAAAAAATACCTCTGTGGTGAGAAAATCGTCCACCCGGACCCTTGGTTATAAGGTCATCACCTGAAGGTTCGAATACATGGTGAAAAGGCTTCTTGGTTTCTTCAATGTCATCCGGATCAAAGACGGGATGTTCATACTGAATTACAGGATTGCCATTGAATAACAGCTGCATGGAATGATCTCCAACCCGTTCCCAGTCAAAACTGCTTGTAAAACACTCCTCGTCAACTGTAAGTCCGTAAGATGCAGATTCACCTGGTTTAAGGTTAACGATCCACCATATCCTCTGACGACCACCATCAAGATTTTCAATCTGTCCGGGTACGGTTACTGCCCCGTAATGAAGGCAAACGGAAGCATCTTCATCAAATACCCGGTTATCCAGTTCAATATATACCGGGTTATTAATGTGATAATGATTTCCGGCCTCAACCTGGAACAACATCTCGTAACCATGGGGCGATGCACAGCCGGTAAAAATCAGACTGACGGTAAAGAAAAATAA
>SLRB01000243.1 GCA_007131165.1 Bacteroidales bacterium
GTTTGAACTTTTTTGTTTTTTACAGGTTTAGTATTTTTAAGGGTTTAGTAAGTGTAATAAGAAATAGGAATTTAATTAAAGTTTTATGAAGCTCGATGGTAAAAACGTAGTTATTACAGGTGCTACATCAGGCATAGGCAAAGAGGCAGCAATTGAAATTGCCAGGATGAATTCATGCCTGGTTTTGCCGGTAAGAAATATGGAAAAAGGTGAGCAGGTTAAGAAGCAGATTGTTGCTGAATCGGGTAATAGTACAGTTTACCTGATGAAGTGCGACCTGGCATCATTTGATTCGATTCGTGATTTTGCCCGGGAGTATAAAAGGCGATTCAGCGGGTTACATTTACTGATAAACAATGCAGGGATCTGGGAATATAAAAGAAGCGAAACCAGGGATGGTATTGAAATGACTTTCGGTGTTAATCACCTCGGTCCTTTTCTGCTGACAAACCTGCTTCTGGATGAGATCAGGGGCGGAGCCCCGGCACGGATAATCAATGTTTCCTCCGAAGCTCACCGGTATACCGGTATGAATTTCGACGACCCGGAAGGCAGGAAAAGGTATAGCAGTTTTAAGTCATACGGACAATCAAAACTGGCCAACATATTGTTTACACGCCATCTTGCCCAAATGCTCAGGGAAGACGGTGTAACCGTTAATTGCATGCATCCCGGATTTGTAGCAACAAATTTATTCGATAAAATAGCTCCTTTCCTGCGACCGGTCTTTGGATTTTTCATGAAGACTCCCATACAGGGAGCAGAAACAATCGTTTTTCTTGCATCATCTCCCGGGGTTGACGGGTCTACCGGCGGATACTATGTCAACAGGAAGAAGAAGAGGCCATCCGGAGCTGCACTTGACAACGAGGCAGCCGAAAAACTCTGGAGGTTGAGCTGTCAGTACACGGGCATTGAAGAAACAAGCTTAATTACTTCCCAATTTACAAATCAGGTCTGAATGGATAAAAGAGGTGACCCGCGTATCTATAAAGTTCTTGATGAGCTTGGTATTTCGTTTGATTATTACGAGCATCCCCCGGTACCAACGGTCGAAGAAGCTTCAAAATACTGGAAAGATATTGAATCGGCCCACTGCAAAAACCTTTTTTTTCGCAATCATAAGGGGAACCGCCATTATCTTGTAATATTCGATTATTCAATGTCACTCAATATCCGTGACCTGGAGCAGAGGCTGGGGCAGGGTAAGCTATCGTTTGCATCACCAGAGAGGTTGATGAAGTATCTCGGACTGGAGGCGGGATCAGTGTCACCGTTCGGACTTATAAATGATACTGCTAAACATGTTCACCTTTTTATTGATGAGAACCTTGGAAAATACGAAAGGATAAGTTTTCATCCAAATATCAATACTGCCTCGCTGGTTATACCTTTCTCAGGTTTTGAGAGATTTCTTGAGTGGACAGGCAACAGCTATGAGTATATCAGGCTTTATGATTGATTTTCAGAATACCGGTCAGATGTACTCTATTATTACCTCTTTCAGGAATTTTTCCTCCAGTTTACGCCCTATCCTTTTAAGTACTGTTCGTCTTATCTCCAGCTCCACCGGGAGGTTGGGATCCTGGTGTGCTATATTGATCTTTGTGCCGATAATTATCCTGATCTCATCGCTTTCCAGGAGAAGTTTAACTATCTGATCAGCCGGTCCTTTCCCTAATACATAATTGTGAGTGTATTCATTGAGTATTTTTGATACCTTACTGAGCGTAAGTATGCCCTCGGTTACAAGATCAACACCTTCCATGTATGACATGGGTGGAAGATCGGGATCATGAAATTCAAAAGTGTCTGTTATCTTCAAATCCAGTTCCCTTGCTACTATGTCGCCTGTAGTGCCTCCGGACAAAATCTTTTTTCCCGGAAAATCTTTTACGATGGATGCCAGTCTGGCATCATTTTCATCTTCAAACGGGGGACCGCTGCAGAGAAGGAGTTTTCTGGGTTCCCTGAAGTATAAAACGGCGCAGGAGGTATCATCCTGGGCATTGTAATTGTCATTTTTGAAGGCTGCGTTCAGTATTCTTGAAGCAAGCTTCTGAGCTGATATGTCAGGCTGTTGGTCAATTATTTCTCTTATGAACCCCTGCACATTATCCCATCCCCATCCAAAGGGATACTTTCTTGATCCCATACCGGACTGGGTTATGCCGTCTGAACAGAAGATGATCCTGTCTTCCTTGCGGGGCCGGAAGTGGCAGCTTTTGATCTCCTTACCCTTGTTCTGTTCTGAACCCAGAATAAGGCAGTTCCATTCGGCCTCAAGCGCAGTGCTGCCACGCATGAGGAAAGTGCCGGGGTTATCATATTCCAGTATGCTGGTTCTGGTGTTCATGTCAATATCTACTGCGGTAAATGTGGAGTAACTGATCTTACGTACACTGCAGACAGGAAGCGTGTTCATTATTATTTCTGCAATGCGGGATACATTCTTGTGCTCACGGGTAAAATTCAATGCCATTGATGCTGTGAGGGTTGCCAGGATATTGGCCTTCACTCCATGCCCCATTCCGTCGGAAAGAACTGCCACAATTCTGTTCTCTTCCTTGATTCTGCGCGACAGGAATACATCGCCGCAAATCCTCTCTTTCCCGTGATTTTTTTGCTGATAACCAACTTCGACATAGAAATTATTCTCCATCTTCCCCGGGTTTTTCAGGCATTTTGTAGGATTCAATAATACTGTTCAGCATAGCCTCTGTTTCCGAAGCGCCTTCCCCGAGAAGGAAACCTATCTGCTGGACCAGACCCAGATTCTTGTCTATTACATCTGTCACTCTCTTTATTACCTCCTCTTTTCGCACTTCAGGAACGTAAAGGTCCCTTATAACGGCACCAACAACCTTATTTTTCCGGATGGTGAATATTGAAACATTATAGAGGATTTCGTTAAAATGTACATCACGGTTAACAATATTATCGTCATGGCTTAGAACGTATGAAAACAGATTATGAAAGTTGTATGGAAGCAGTGTTTTAAGGTCGGCACCCTCAAGTCCGGGAATGACATCCTCAATCATTTTCACCTCTTCATCCAGAATATTGATAAAGCTTTTATTTGCCTGAATTACCTTAAGGTCACTATCCACCAGCACAACACTGGATGGAAGCTTCTCAAGCATAGTACGGGTTGTTTCAAATGATTCCCTTGCAAGTTGCTGGTCACGTCTTGCATTTTTCTCCGA
>SLRB01000375.1 GCA_007131165.1 Bacteroidales bacterium
TGCGAGCGACGACGCGCTAAGGCAAACCATAACGGGCGACGTCCCTTGCGTGCTGTTGACGGATCGCGAGATACCCGGTTTGACGACAATCGTCATAGACCGGGCGGCGGCCTTCGAGGCCGCGGCCGAGCGCCTGCTTTCCCTTGGGCACCGCCGCATCGCGTATTTGGGGGGTCTCGACGGGTCGAACGCCACGAAGGTGTTGGGCTTTCGCCGCGCGATGACGCGCGCCGGCGTCTTCGATGAGCGGCTCGTGGTGGAGTGCCGGTCCGTGCCGGGATGGAGAAGGGATTATGTGGTCGCCCATCCCGAACTGTTCCGGACGATCACGGCGGTCATCGCGATGGACGACCGGGCCGCTGCGGAGGCGGTCGTGGGCTTGGGCCGCATCGGGCTGAAAGTCCCCCGCGAGGTCTCCGTCGTCGGTTTTGACGACACGGACTTTGTGCACGCCGCGGAGCCTCCGCTCACGTCTCTCCGTCAGCCTCGGGAGGAGGTCGGGACGACCGCCGCGCGAATGCTCCTCGATAGCATTGCGGGGCGGCCCGTCGAAAACGAGGTTCTCGTGCCGCAATGGATCGAGAGGGAGAGCGTCGCGGCATGTGCGCGCCGCGGGTGAACGGGCGCGTTCAAGCGCCGCCCCGGGAACGCGGGCTTCCTTGCCCGCAGGCGCCCGCCTGCTCCAATGCGGGCGCTGGCAGCGTGCAGCAACGGCGGCGGGCAGGATGCCCGCGTTCCCGGGGTTTTGCAAGCGCCCCAATGAGAAATCTGATCTGTTTCGCTCGTTAAACCGCCGGAACCAGAGGTTGGATTCCAAATTGTAGCGCAACAGGCACAGGAGGCCGCAACAATGGGTCAGTTGAAATCTGCACAGTTCAGCACTGAGTTATCGGGTCGTTTTCCGTGGCATTTGTCCATTTGCTTCCCTGTTTTTTTGATTTGCACGCTATTTCTGGCCGGATTCCGGCCCGCCCCGACATATGCCGGCAACACCGCCAAGTCAGGTTATGCGGACGCCACTGCGACGGGGGGGCTGGCTGCGCAGGAGGAGAGACAGACGGCGCAGGTGGGGGAACTTGCAGAGGATGACCCGACGCTCTGGGTTTCAACCAGCGGCTGTGACGAGAATGACGGGACCTCTCCCCAATCCGCCTTTAGAACGATTCAGCATGCAATAGACCAGGCAAGCGGAGGGGATGTCATCCAAATTCTTGCCGGGTTTTATGAAGAACAGGTTTCTGTTCGGCACAGGCATTTTACCGAGGATGACCCTCTGATTATCCAGGGCGAACCCGGAGTAACTATTGACGGGGGCTATGAACTGACGAACTGGGAACCCGTTTCTAGTCTAAATGGCCATTCAGTCGAGAACACCTACAGAACTTACATAGGGGCTGAACGGCCTGAATATGAACGTCCAGACTGGCATACTGTCGACGGAAAAACCATTTATGCGGTGCATCCGAGCAGAGAATCGGATCCTCATCTCTTTTTTCAAGACGAAGAAATCAAATACTTCGACTCCTGGGATCCCCTTGGCGCTGTAGTGTTCAAGAAGGACGGTTGGGTGCATTTCAGAAATGGCGATGGTTCTCATCCCGACAATTTTCACATCCGCAGAGGCCGGTTCAGGAGTTCGACGGTTTCTTTCCGAGATTCATCCAACATTGTTCTGAGAAACGTCAAACTTCAAAATGCTTATTACACGGTCCAAATACACGATTCAAACCATATAACCGTTGAGGGTTGCAAAATATTCCACGGAGACAACGGCATTCGCATCAGTGGCGACAGTTCCTATAACACGATTGCACGCAATTACGTTACTCTTCATCATATCTGGGAGGATTTTGGCGGGAAACGGAAATACTCTCCCGATCACGATGCCATGTGGCGCTTTGTGAAAAGCAGTAGCCACTCGAATCAGCGAGGAATATATTTTTATCGCTGCTCGGGCAGCAACAATCTGGTGGAAGAGAATCTGGTTTACAGGCATTGGGATGCATTCCAGGCACTCGAGAACCGTCCGAGAGGCGGTATGGTGCAAGGAGGTTTGTCAGCATCGGAACGGGAGGCTAGTCTTGGCAAAAATACGGATCTGATCGTAAGAAACAATTCCTTCATGTGGAGCCAAGACTCCGCCACTTCGATAGATTTTGGTGGGGAGAACTTCTATTTTTACAACAACCGCCTGCACGAAGGATCCAACCTTCTTAGATGGAAAGGCTTCTTTCACGGACCTGCCTATATCTATAATAACGTATTCACGGCCAGGACGCTAGCCCGTTATGATACTGGAGAACACAGCCACCCCCCCGGAACCTATGTGAGTCCGGGGGATATGCTTTATACCCCCGCCGAATGCTTCTTGTATCATAATGTCTGGGCTTTCGTGCCTAGTGGCATCTCTATAAGCGTCAGTCGTGGTTATGGCGACGATGTTCTTGGGGGTTTTCGGTTCGTGAACAACATCTTTGAAGCAAATGCCGCAGTTGCGAGTTACAATTCCAGTAGAATTTCTTTGAATGCATTGGAAGGTTATTCGTTTTATGGCGGGAGATTTGATCGGCCTTGGCCTTCTGCTTCCGACGAAAGCAATATGATCGAATCAAATGATGGAACTCCAATGGAGCATAATCGGATCTGGGAGTATCCAGAAGACATGGCTGATATTGAGACGATGGCCTTTTCTCTTCCATCGGGTCATGCGGCGAAAAGGTCCGGCATCAATCTGGCACAAGAATGGCAACTGGGGCCGGAGAGGTTTTCTGCGCTTCCTCTCGTGGAGTATGGATCGGATCACACTCCCGATATTGGGCTTGCCAATCCCGAGAGCGTTGGACAAAGTTTTTGGAATTATGAGGTCATCATTCAGGAACAGGCGGATTTGCCGGAGGGCGTTACTTCCAGTCGGCCAGGGGGTGAGCAACGGGAATGATGGTTGAGGGTATTGTTCGTAGCACTGGCGTTGGTGCGGCGATGCGCCGCTTGGCTAGGCGTTCGCGGAGGACGGGAGGCGAAAGGACGGAGGCGCTCTGGCGTCGGCTGTCGGACGGATGCTCTGTTGCCTTCCGAGCCAATCAAAGGAGGGAAAAAATCATGAACTGACCGCAGCGCAAGAAGGCGGTGTTCTGTCCGGGAACAAGGCGTTGAATCCGTTAAAAAGGAGAGGAGTTCAAAATGGATCTGGAA
>SLRB01000085.1 GCA_007131165.1 Bacteroidales bacterium
ACTCATTGTCTGCCTCAATATATGTTGGTATCATACGAAGGGAGCCCTCCTCCCCCGCCAGCCCCTTTTCCATCTCATCGGTGAAATCGGAAACGACTGAGTCAATATCAATATCTTCTGCCCTCAGCATGTGCTTTTCAAGAAACTTTTCTGCATTTTGCATAAAACTATGTTTTTTATTAATGATGGCTCAATATAGGAAAAACTTCAAAACAATTATCCATTAAATAAGATAAAAAAAATGTCCGGTTGCCGGTTTCAGTGAGGCATAGGTATCTCATGATTTTTGTGAAATGTTTGGCACCAAAAATGTAGAAACATATTTAATCTTAACCCTGACAACAATAAATTATCCTCACTTCATTATAATCTTCATTGTCATGAGAAAAGTAGTATATCTTATTATCCTTGCAGCATTAACCACCGGTTGCGGAAATGGATCGTCAGACGGCATGCTGAGTTTCTACGAAATGGACACGGAAACTGCCCATCGTTCGAAGGATGCGGTATTCGCACCGGCTGCCATTCAAATGGAAAGAGCTGCCACCGGAATACCGTCCGAAACCAAAATAATCAAATCAGGCAATATAGGCTTGATCGCTGGCAACCTTGAAAGGACTAAACGGGAGATAGACAGCCTGCTGCTGGTGCATGACGGATACTATTCAAACGAAAGTTTTAACGACTTCGAACATGAATCGGTATATAACCTGACGATAAGGATCCCGGCCCATTCTTTTGAGATATTTATTGAGGGGGTCGAATCAGCCGGTGACAGGCTGGTAAGCAAGAACATTTCTGCCCGCGATGTTACCGAAGAGTTCGTCGATCTTGAGATGCGACTCACCAACCGCAGGAATTACCTTAAAAGATATAATGATCTTCTTCAGCAGGCCAGGACTGTTGCCGACATTCTCGAGATACAGGAGAAGATCCGGAACCTGGAAGAGGAGATCGAAAGTGTGGAGGGGCGGCTAAATTATCTTGACGGACTGGTTGAATACAGCACTCTATACCTTACAATTACCAAAAAGAAAGAGTTCAGATTTCAGCCGGTGCAGAGGGACAGGTTCATTGAAAGACTCAAACAATCCTTATCCGGAGGGTGGTTCGGGCTGATCAACTTCACCCTGTTCATCATCAGTCTCTGGCCTCTGTGGATTGTTCTGGCAGCCGTAGTCATTATATGGAGGAGGTTGGTTTCTCCCTGACCTGCATAATTCCGGAAAATAAAGGTCAGAACCTGTACCCGATTGTAAAAAACCCTCCTGTATCATGGGCGCTGGTGCCCTGGATGGGAGAAATATCGGTTAACCCCATACGCCAGGTATATGCGACCTGCACCATCATTATCTCCATTCCAAACCCGAAATTGAGGCCCCATTCGCCCGAAGGATGGAGGTTGTCGAAATCGAGGCTGGTATCACCGTCTTTACCTGCAAAATTGTACCTGTAATATCCTCCCGCTATAGGGTAAGCCTTAATCAACCCCCGGTCGTCGCCGGCAATATAAAGATGGAGGTTTACAGGAATGGTTACCGAATGGCGCCTGTAGGTACCCTGCGGCGATTTGCTCCCGTTATAGTCATAAAGGATCTCAGGCTGCAGTGCAAACTTATCTCCGAACTGCATTCTGAAAAACAGGCCGGGTGCAAATGAAAAAACGCCGTCTGCCTGAAAAAACTCATCGGGGTACCTGTGATAGGTGGAGCCAAGATGCGCCATTGCTCCTGCCCTGAAACGCAGTCCCCCCGGCCTCATATACCTTGCAAATCTTGCCGAAGGCACCAGTTCCGGCATTAGCGACAACTCAGTAACCAATGCCCCCAGGTATTCTGTAATAAGCGCCATGCCCTCATAATCAAGCAGATCATATGTATCTTCCGGTTTATGGTAGGGCGACTTAAGGCCGGTGAATGCCTGTGATGATGGTATCCCGGCGTCACCAAAGGGACGGGTGTCGGTGCGCGATTCTATTTCTGATGTGGTCCTTGTCAGCCGCAAATGCCTTTCAGCAGCCACACTTTCCGCCAGCTCTGTACCACCCTCAAGGGTACCGATACCGCGCAGATGCAACCCGCTGTTTGCCTCATACATTCCGACCATATCGAGGCTGAACATCTTCTTTATATTATCAATTTCAAAATATCCGTTTTTCCTGACAAACCGTTCAGCTCCAAGCAGACCGCTCTCTTCAGCATCGAATGCAATAAAAATAATGCTGCGGCCGAAAGTGCCGGGATTTTCGGCAAAATAACGGGCAAGCTCTATCATTGCCGCTGTTCCTGAAGCATTATCATCGGCTCCGGGGTAGATAACACGCCGGTCGTTCCTGTACTCATATCCGAGGTGATCATAATGCGCCCCGATCACTATGTATTCATCCTTGAGTACCGGATCGGAACCAGGCAGGTATCCAACCACATTGGTGGCAGGCACCCGGGCAAGGCCTATCCGCAGGTCCATATGCTGAAAATAATCATCGCCGGCAGGCTTAAGGCCGATCTTCTCAAACTGATCGGCTATATAATTTTTCGCCTTTTTCTTACCCGCAGTTCCAAGTCCGCGCCCCTCAAGAGAGTCAGATGCCAGTAGTGAAACATGGTTTTCAAGGCGTTCCGCAAGATCTGTATGTCCTGAATAATCAGATGCAATCAATAATACCGGAAGTGCAAAGAACAATAACAGTAACAGTTTGTGTGGTGTATAACTGCACCTTGGTCTGCTGAAGGATGTCTGGGGTTCCATTGGATGATGTGTTAGCATAATATCATTCAAAAATACATTTTTTAGCGAAAGTTGGATACTGGCAGACAAATTAAATTACCAGTGTGCTTTAACCAGGTAAAGTCCGGGAGAAAGACTAATGCATCCTGAATATGTGCCGGATGACTTTAACTGAGCAGAAGAGAGCTGACATAACCAAAAAATCCTCCCCGGTAACCACCCGGAGAGGATTTTTCCCATGAACCATGAACCATTAACCCAAAAATTTAACCTGAAATATTATAACCCTTAAAACCCTGTACAAATATACGTCAGGTTTCTGCTATTTGGTTCATTTTCTTTATGATCTGTCTTACCACAGGTTGATGATGTGGGTCATCTCTTTAACAGATAACTTAATCTTTTATCGGATTGAACCGCATACCAAGGAATATTTCATGCGAGCCGGAATTGTGGTGACTAAT
>SLRB01000018.1 GCA_007131165.1 Bacteroidales bacterium
TGATCCGGGTGTGCTTTTGGAACCAAACCAGCAGATTACATTCTATATTGAAACTGACCGGTTATTGATTACTGACGGAACCGGCACCACAGCCGAAAAGGAGACGGGAATATCAGAAACTGTAAGCAGAGATGAAAAACCGGGGCTCGAGAGGATAGTGCTTACTAAAGGTGTTGACCCGGAGGTATTTACATCCTGGAAAGATAACAAGCTGATATTTGATGATGAGCCCTTTGAAAGTATTGCAGTGAAGCTTGAGAGGAGATATGGCGCAAGGATCATAATCAGGGATGAAGAGATTAAAAACAAGCGGTTCAAGGGAAGGTTCGATGAGATCACCATCGAACAGGCTTTGGGGGCGCTCAGTTTTGCCTCGCCTTTCAACTACGAGATCAAACAGGACACAATATTCATAACTAATTCCGACAATGACCTTTAACCTTTTATCAAAAACCAAAAAATGCCTATGTAAAAATCCTCAAAAACTACCTTAACCCTTTCGGATCCTTGCCAGGATAAGAAAAACCCGGGAAACTGTCCAAACCAATTTCCCGGGTGTAAACAGTCAACTTCCGCTTATCCAATTTGACCTTAACGCGGACATGTTTAACCATTATTTACAAAATTATGAAAAATTACCCTAACACGGTACCATTGAACAGATATGGTACTATCAAAAAAAACCTGCTAACTATGAAACTACTTATTATTTTCCTGGTACTTTCTGTATTTAATGCAGCGGGTTCAGCCTATTCCCAGAAAACATTCAGCCTGAACCTTGAGAATATCACCGTTGGTGATGTGCTGCATGAGATAGAGAGCAACAGCGAATACAAATTCCTGTACCGTACTGATTTCATTGACCTTAACCGGAGAGTCAACCTGCAGGCTGACAATTCCGGTGTGGAAGAGATACTGGGGATGATATTCCCATCCCAGGATGCATCTTTCAGGGTGTTTGAGGACAACCTGATTGCCATTACCAACAACAAACCGCTGCAGCAGCAGCAGGCTGTAACCGGACAGGTAACCGATGCAGGCACCGGTGAACCCCTGCCGGGCGTTAATATAATGATAGAGGGAACACTTACAGGCACAGTAACCAATATTGATGGGAATTACAGCCTTACAGTGGATGTTCCCGATGCGGTTCTCGTTTACTCCTTTGTTGGCTATGTTACCCGTCGCGTCACAGTGGGCGAACAGAGGACTATTGATGTTGCGCTTTCAGTCGACCTTGCAGAGCTGGATGAGGTTGTTGTGGTAGGCTATGGTACGCAGCGCCGCCGTGAAGTTACCAGCTCCATTGCTACTGTAAGGGAAGAGGACTTCAACAGGGGCGCAGTAAGCCAGTCCCCGCTCCAGCTTGTGCAGGGTAAGATTGCCGGACTGGCAATATCGCGTGCTTCGGGTGGAGACCCCACTGCAGGTGTACAGATGCAGCTCAGGGGAGTGTCGACCGTGAGGGGTGATGCAAGTCCCCTTATCATCATTGACGGTGTTCCCGGAGGTAACATAAACACCCTTGCTCCGGAGGACATCGAATCGATCGACGTACTGCGCGATGGTTCGGCAGCTGCAATTTACGGTACGCGGGGCAACGCAGGTGTTATAATAATAACCACGAAAAAGGGAACTCCCGGAAGGCCGGTGGTGAACTACTCGGCTTACGCCTATACTGAAACATGGCTCAATAAGCCGGAGCTTCTGAATGCTGCAGAGTGGAGGCAGCTCAGAACCGACTATGCAAATTCAGGAAACCCGCTGCTCGAAGGCAAGGCTTCGTCAATAGTCGATTACGGGGCTGACACCGACTGGTTTGATGAGATTACAAGGAGCACCCCCTTCAGCAACGTCCATAACCTGTCAATTTCAGGCGGATCTGAGACAACCAGCTACTACGGTTCGGTAAACTACCGCGACCTGCAGGGCTTTATCAGGGAATCGAACAACAATATCCTTAACGGGAGGCTTGCAGTCACCCACAGCGGCCTGGACGACAGGCTGATCGTACAGATGAACCTGAGTAACACCTTCAGGAGGGCAAACCCGGTGGACTATGGTGTATACAGGCAGGCGATGCAGCGTAACCCGACACTGCCGGTTTACAATGATGACGGCAGTTTCCGTGAAGAATCTGGATGGGAACTGTACAACCCGGTGGCACAGCTTCACCAGGTGGACAGGGACCAGCAGCGTAACGAGCTCCTGGCCAGCACCCAGGCAACATATGAGCTTATGCCCGGGCTGAGGGTTTCGGCAACAGGCGCCCTGCAAAGATATAACGACCTGATGGGCACCTACCTTCACCGCGACGCGTTTGCCAGCGTACAGGGAGGTTACCAGGGCGAAGCCAGCCGCAGCAGCGGACAGTCGGTGGACCGCACTTTCGAATCAACACTGAATTACAATAATGTATTCGATGGACTTCACAGTGTAACGGCACTGGCGGGATACAGCTACCAGGATTTCATGTGGGAAGCATTCGGGGCACGTAACAGGTATTTCATTACCAATGCCTTCAGCTATAACAACCTGGGCGCGGGGCTTCACCTTCCCGATGGCAGGTACAGGGGTGGTGATGTATGGAGCAACAAAAACTCCAGCACGCTGATTGCATTTTTCGGCCGTGTCAACTACAGCTATGACGACATATACATGCTGTCGGCCAGCCTCCGCCGTGAAGGCTCGTCAAGGTTCGGGGCCGACAATAAATGGGGGTTCTTCCCTGCAATTTCGGCTGGATGGACCATAAGCCGCGAGAGCTTTATGGAGAATGTAGGATTTATCAGTGACCTGAAACTGAGAATAGGTTACGGGATCACCGGCAACCAGGGTATACCGAATTATATATCGCTTGAGAGGCTCGGTGCCCAGGGCATGATGCTTTATGACGGCGAATGGATATCGGGATTCGGTCCGGTGAGCAACCCCAACCCCAATCTTCGCTGGGAGAGGAAGGCAGAGACCAACTTTGGTATAGACGCGGCATTCTTTAACAATGTACTGGCAGTCAATATCGATTTCTACGACCGCACCACCACCGACCTGCTTTATGAGTATGCTGTTCCGGTTCCCCCGAACCTGCATAACAGGATATGGACCAACATCGGCGAGATAAACAACCGCGGGGTTGAGTTTGCCATGCAGTCCACCCCGGTTCAGACTGGCAGCTTTTCATGGAGGACCA
>SLRB01000362.1 GCA_007131165.1 Bacteroidales bacterium
CGACCTAAGGTCAAAATTCTGACTTTTTTACATTATAAATATACCGGATACACTGAAGAATTCCAAATAGCCGGTGCTTCCCGGTCAATTTTTCACCCTGTCGCAAAACATTTTACCGGTTATTCCTGTTTTAATTATGTGATGTCAAAATCCTACCAGCTTAAAAAGAACAGAACGGTTATTTTGCAGCTGTTAAAATATTTATAATATGGGAGCGAAGATCAGTGCGATATCAATCCTGCTTTTGTTTTTGCCTTTTATGGCAACTCTTACGGCAAAAGACGACCCACGCGGGGAGGCCCTTCTGGAGAGACTTGGAACATGGACAGAACACACTGCTGAACAAAAGGCCTTTCTGCACCTCGACAAGTCTTCATATCAGGCTGGCCAGACAATATGGTTCAAGGCATATCTGCTGGATGCAGTCAGCCACAAGCCCGTTCCGGGGAAGAACAACCTTTATGTTGAGCTACTGAATACCGATGGCAGGGCTATGGCTATAAGGCTGCTGCTTGCAAGCGACGGCGTGGCAAAGGGCGATATAAGGCTTGATTCCAACATTCCCGACGGAAATTATGTTTTGAGGGCTTTTTCTGGCTGGATGCGAAATTCAGGTGAAGAGAATTATTTCAGCAGGGATATTTATATCAGCAACCATCAATACGAGAATATAGTGCCCAGGATGGAGGTCTTCAGAAACCGGATTTTCAACTGGAGGCTGGGCAGGCTGGAAAGAAATTATGATGTGGCATTTTTCCCCGAGGGCGGTAACCTGGTAGCCGGCATACCTGGCCGGATAGCTTTCAGGGCTTATGACCAGCTTGGAAACGGTCAGAAAGCCGAAGGCAGGATAGTCGACCGTGCCGGCAATACCGTGGCCGTGCTGGAAACAGGTGACCATGGTATTGGTGTTGCAGAATTTGAGCCACTCAGGGGCGAGGAATACGAAGCCAGGATATCGGTAAACGGAGGGCGAAAAAACACCTATGATCTGCCCCGGGTAAGTGGCGAGGGGTATGCTATGAGGATAGACCAGGATGAGAGTAATATTATTGTGCAGGTTGATGCGAAGGTGAGCCCCCAGCATCCGCTCTATTCTGAAGATGTTATCATTATCGGGCATACAAGGGGCAAGCCGGTGTATGCCGGCAGTCACCTTTTAGCAAACGGCAATCTCCTGCTGGAGCTTGACGCCGGACTGTTCCCTTCGGGCATTGCTCACTTTACGGTGTTTGCCGGAGGTGACCTTCCTGTTGCCGAAAGGCTTGTGTTCGTCGACCGGGGTGACGGACTTGTCTTTACCCCGGTGATAGGGGCCTCTTCGGTGGACGGTGATAATTATATTGACCTGCAGATAAGTGTATCTGACCAGCATGGTAATCCTGTGAGCGGTAATTTTTCCCTCTCTGCCGTATCGGGAATACCTGATGAAGCCTCCTTTGCCCCGGGCATATTGTCATATTTGCTCTTCAGCTCCGATCTGAAGGGAATGACAGGCGATCCGCTGTTATATCTTCAGGAAGCTGACGACAGGCCCGCGATGGCCGATAAACTGCTCATGACCTACGGATGGAGGCGTTTCAACTGGGATGAGGTGATTTCCGGTGAGCTGCCCGAGAACAGGTACTCCGGTGAACCCGGACTTACGGTGGCCGGGAGGCTTATAGATCCATCCAAGGATGTGTCTCTGAACAATTACCCCGTAAGGCTTATGATAAGAAGCGGACATGACGACCTCTATGAAACCGAAACCACCCGGAACGGTATTTTTGCCTTCTCCGAACTCTTCTATGAGGGTGAAGTGCGGATGGAACTGTCAAGCCGGAGGCTGCCGGGCAACTATCCGCCTGAGTTTGACCTTACCGTGCAATCGGCACGTGATTATGATTACGAACCGGGCATGCATACCCGGGAGCACAGTGTAACGGCCAGAGGCGATAACTGGAGCCGCGACCGGACAGCCGGGCGCTCTCCCTATTCCTCAGCTCAGCGCAGGGAGACTTCTCCGCGTGTCTACGGGGTACCCGATCAGACTATTTACATAGACTATGAAACATCGACTGAAAGATCATTGTTCGAGGTTCTCAGGAACCGGGCCACCGGCATGCAATTTGACGGGGGGAGGATAATTATCAGGGGCCCTTCAAGCATTTATGGTGCAAATGAGGCAAGGTTCATGCTTGACGGTATGTTTGTGGGGCGCGACGCGTTTCTGGGGCTTTACCCCCGGGAGATTGAGCGTATCGAGATATTCCGGGGCACGAGTGCTGCCATTTTCGGGGTAAGGGGCGGAACGGGAGTGATCCTCGCCTATACGAGAAGGCCCGGCTACACGGGGCTTGAAGATATACTCGAGCTTTCCATGCTTGGCTATCATGAAGCACGCGAGTTTTATTCAGACAGGGTATTGTTACCAGGCACAAGGACTGATGACGCAGCTGAGGTTACCATTTACTGGGAGCCCGGTATCGTAACTGGCCCGAAAGGGACTGCCGGCCTCCGGCTTCCAGTGAGAGAGGGTGTTGACAGGCTGATCTTTACAATCCAGGGCACCGGACACGACGGTTCGCCCGGCTATTCAACCTTTACGCTCGATATTGATTGAACGGCAATCTACAGGCAGTCACCGGCGTGACATGGAGGCATCATTTCCTGTCGTAAACGCTTTTGGGGTTCTGTTTTTCAAATACTATAGCGGTCCGGTTGGGAATATACAATTTAAGATAGTGTGGTGAGTTAACCTTGCCGTTATATTCGGTTATGTAGTCGATACCCTCGTCAACCCTCCCGAATCCCCCGAATTCGCTCCTGTCGCTATTAAGCAGGATCCTGTAGCGGCCAGGTGTTACCTGTATTCCGTAACCTGAAAACGACACGGCAGGGTTAAAATTAAACACAAATAAAAGTGTTCCGCGGGTAAATGCCATTACCTGGTCGTCCTCCCTGTTGTGCACAAGGTGCTGCTGGTTCGTGTAATATGCCGGATCCTTATTGATAAGCGCGATCATATCCCTGTCAAAGTCACCCAGCTGATGGTAACGCAGCCTTTTATCACCGGCCAGGCTCCACTGCCTCCGTGCATAGAAATATGACCAGTTATTACCCTCACGCGGAAAATCTATCCATTCAGGATGCCCGAATTCGTTTCCCATGAAGTTGAGGTAGCCGCCCCCGGCA
>SLRB01000238.1 GCA_007131165.1 Bacteroidales bacterium
ATTTGCTTTTCATTATTTAAGTATTTATAAATTTAATATTAAGGAGTTTAATTTATCAGGTTCTTTGATTTATCTGAATATTTCAGGCGTTTTCCAGCGACTCAGGTTTAACGGGATCAAAATTGGGTGACAGTCTGTGAATAACAAACAGACCTATGAGGTATCCGAATGAGAATATCACAAACGGGAAAACATATCCGGCGAGTCCTGCTTCATCAAGAATATAACCAATAAGCAACGCAGTGATCATACCTCCGAATGAACCTACTGTAGTAGATAAACCTATTACGGAACCTACCGCTTTTCGCGGAAACAGATCGGATGCTACTGTAAATATGTTTGCCGACCAGGAGTTATGTGCTGCTGCAGCTATTGCGATCAGTGCAACACAACCATAAAGAGAATCAATAAAAGGGACGATCATTACAGGCAACACCAGGACAGCACTTCCAAGCATCGTCATTTTCCTTGAAAAGTTTGCACTCTTTCCTTTCTTGAGCAGGCGGGAAGAGATGGCCCCTCCGGCAATTCCACCTCCATACGCTACTATATAAATGGTAACAAGCGGCAAAGCAAGTTCGGTAAGATTAATGCCGAATTTGGAATGGAGGAATTTGGCGCCCCAAAAGAGGTAAAAATACCAGACAGGATCGGCAAAAAGCTTTCCGAGGCAAACAACCCAGGTCTGCCTGAATGAGACTGTCTTTTTCCAGGAGATTTTTATATTCTCCTTTTCGGCCTGATCACTGTTAATGTACTCTAACTCCCTGCTGTTTACAAATCTGGATTTTTCAGGTGTACTGAAAAGAAGGAGCCAGGCTATTAACCATAACACGCTGAGGAATGCAGAAAATACAAACACATATTGCCAGTAGATAAACAATAAAATAATCACCGGGATCATTAAAGGGGCAAAAACCTGACCTATATTGCTGCCTCCGTTAAACAAACCGGTTGCAAAAGCCCTCTCCTTTTTAGGAAACCATTCGGATATAATCTTGATGCTGGCAGGGAAATTTCCCGATTGGCCAATACCAAGGCCAAGTCTGGCAAGTGCAAAACCTACCCAGCTTCTTGCAAATGCATGCGACAGGCTTGCAAGCGTCCAGACGATAACCGCAAGTGAAAACCCTGTCCTGGTTCCGAGCCGGTCTATGATATACCCTGCTATAAAAGGACCGATAGCATATGAAAGCTGGAATGCGAAAACTATATAACCATATTGCTGCTCACTCCAGCCAAAGAGTTGCTCAAGCTGGGGTGCAAGAATTCCCAATATTACGCGGTCAAAGTAAACAATGGTGGTAGAGAAAAAAAGCATTACTACAATGACCCATCTGAATCTCGTTGCTTTTATCGCCATTCCTGAGTTATAAAAGATATTGAGGAATTAGATAAATTATAAATATTGCAAAGTACAATATTTTTCTCAAGGATGGCACCAAAAATATTTGAAGCTTTGATTTGTTAATAACCGACAAACGTTATTTTAACACATCATTAGAATTCCCGGACAGGCAGTTAATCTCTTATCCAGTTTCTTCTCACTTTTGGAAGTTTCCACCATTGAACATAGGGGAACTCATGGTGCTCAAGATGGTAACCGAAATGGTAACAGGTTATAAAAGACAGAAATACCGGGTACTCATTACTGGTTGAGTTGTGCCGGTTGGTGTATCCTTCCGCGGGTTCCCTGTGGGGAAGGTAAGTACCGAAATAAAACAACTGCCATGTGCTGGCAATGGCAGGCAATGCCCAGAAAATGATAAGATTGGCAATCGGTACATTCAACACCAGGTGCATGAAATTAAAGATGACCGCCATACCCAGGATCTGCCACCAGCTGAGGTAACCGGTCATAAACCTGAAATACCAGCTGAAAAAGCCTTTATTCTTACCGTCATGATAATCTGGATCCTTTTGACTGGCAGGATATTTATGATGCTCCCAATGTTTGGTATGCAGCTTTTTATATGAAAAAAGGGCGTATAGTAATACAGCAAGCGAACCGATAAAATTGTTAAGTCTGAGGTTTGGCGGATAGATTACTCCATGCATTGCATCGTGAGCCGTTATGAACAGACCGACATAAAGGAATGTCTGCACCAGAACAGCAGGTATTAGCGCAAACCACGGTACAGCTGCCAGATCCAGCTGCAGAAAAATTACAAGCCCTGTAAGCCAGAGTAATATTATCAATATACCGGCTGACAGCCCGATATATCCATCTGATTTTGTCGGGTTATACATTAATGACAGGCTTTCCTGATCAAGGTGGTGAAATCATTATTTTCCACAACTGCAATTTTCATCACCTGGATTGGATTCTCCT
Source organism: Bacteroidales bacterium (assembly GCA_007131165.1). Classification (GTDB taxonomy): domain Bacteria; phylum Bacteroidota; class Bacteroidia; order Bacteroidales; family PUMT01; genus PXAP01. The sequence goes on from SLRB01000238.1 coordinate 2,333, forward strand.
CCGCCGCATGGATGCTGACCAGCCTGGTGAACATGACCATGGCTGATCTCTTCTTCAGTAGCATTGCGTATTTCTGCAACCTCCCCTTTAAAATAGAGGGTGTCACCTGCCAGTGGATGATTAAAGTCCATCTTGACCGATTCATCCTTTATTTCCATGACGATACCATTAAGCCTGTTGCCGGAGTTATCCTGCATAGGTATGGTATTGCCTTCCTTCAGGAGGTTTTCGTCAATCTTACCGTCAACTTCGAATATATTTTTAGGCAAATCAACAATGGCTTCATTTGATACCTGTCCATAGGCTTTTTCGGGTTCAAGCTTAAAACTGAAAGGATCGCCCTCTTTTAAACCATCTATTTTAGCTTCAAAATCCGGGAGCAGATTGTTGCGCCCGAACAGAAAGGTCAGGGGTGCCTTTTTTTCAACTTTTTCAACAATTTCACCCTTTTCGTCATTAACTCTCAGCTCATAGGTAAGCGATACAACTTTGTTCTCTTCAATAATCATTATTAAATGGCTTTAATTAAAAATACTTTCCTTGTAATGCCTAATAAATAGTTGCTAAACAGCCGGCTGACCCGGCTGATATTTTTCCGCTTTTTATTCTGCATCCATGCAAAGTTAGGTATTAATAAAAGGAATACCCAAATTATTGCTTTCTAAATTGTAATACTACCCTGATCCTACTACTTATACTACCTGATTAGAACAAATATGGCTTAAAACTGTTTAAATATTTTGAAGCGCCTGATAATATGTATTTATAATAAAATAATTGATAAGCTAAAAAAAAAAACGGATATTTGTATTATGTTTCATTAATAATAAATTTTTTAA
>SLRB01000334.1 GCA_007131165.1 Bacteroidales bacterium
GTTCACCGTCTCACCCTCTACCGTCAGCTCCCTGCTTCCTGCAAACTCGAGTCCGCTAATATCTTCCTGTGAAAAGCTCCCGATAGCCGAGCTTATTGCTTTCATCAGCTTTCCGTATTTCGGCCCCAGCTTCCTGAAGTCGGGTTTGATTTTCTTGACCAGTATTCCCGACGTATCCGATATAAACTCCAGCTCCCTTATGTTCGTCTCGGCGAGTATGAGGTTCTTCACCCCCTCTATCTGCCTCATCATGGTATTGCCGGTGGCAGGTATCATTATCCGGCTCAGCGGCTGCCTGACCTTGATGTTCACTTTACGGCGCAGGCTGAGCACCATCGATGAGATACGCTGTGCCATCTCCATCCTCTCCTCCAGGTCGTCGTCAACGCAGCCGGCATCATACGACGGGAACTCCGCCAGGTGTACCGACTCCACACCATACCTTCCGGTCACCGCGTTCACATCCCTGAAAAGCTTATCCATATAAAAAGGCGCTATGGGAGAGGCCAGTATAACAACCTTTTCAAGGCACTCGCAGAGGGTCTGGTATGCCGCCAGCTTGTCGGCCGAACCATCGCCGCCCCAGAACCTTTTTCTGTTAAGCCTCACGTACCAGTTGCTCAGGTGTTCTGTCACGAACTCCGATATAGCCCTGCCCGCCCTGGCGGGCTCATAATTCTCGAAGGCATCGCCCACATCCTTCACCAGCGTGTTGAGCAGCGAGATGATCCACCGGTCTATCTCAGGCCTCTCGCTCAGCGGCACCTCCTCCTCCCGGCCGGTAAAGTCGTCTATATTGGCATACAGCGCGAAGAAAGAGTAGGTATTGTAGAGGGTGCCGAAAAACTTCCTTTTCACCTCCTCCACGCCGGCCTCATCAAACCTCAGGTTATCCCACGGCTGCGCGTTGGTCATCATGTACCAGCGCAGCGGGTCGGATCCGTGTCTTTCGATTATCCCGAAAGGGTCGGCCGCGTTGCCCAGCCTCTTCGACATCTTGTTCCCGTTCTTATCCAGGACCAGTCCGTTTGATATAATATTCTTAAAAGCCACCGAGTCGGATATCAGCACCGCGATAGCATGCAGAGTGAAGAACCATCCCCGTGTCTGGTCCACTCCCTCGGCAATAAAGTCGGCCGGAAAATTATCCCTGAACCACTCCTTGTTGCTGAAGGGGTAGTGCATCTGCGCGTAGGGCATCGCCCCCGAGTCGAACCACACATCTATCAGGTCGGCCTCGCGCACCATTTTTCGTCCGCTCCGGCTCACCAGCACTATCTCGTCGACGAACGGCCTGTGCAGGTCGAAAAGGTTATAGTTGCCATCAGAAAAATCGCCTTCGACGAATTTCTCCAGCGGGTTCTCCTTCATGAAGCCCGCTTCGACCGATTTCTGTATCTCATCGCGCAGCTCGGCCACCGAGCCTATACATATACGCTCCTCACCATCATCGGTGCTCCAGACCGGCAGCGGGGTGCCCCAGTAGCGGGAGCGTGACAGGTTCCAGTCCACTAAATTCTCCAGCCACTTGCCGAAGCGGCCCGAGCCCGTTGAGGGCGGTTTCCAGTTGATGGTGTCGTTAAGCGCTATCAGCCGGTCCTTCATTGCCGTGGTGCGTATGAACCACGAATCGAGCGGGTAGTAGAGCACCGGCTTGTCGGTTCTCCAGCAGTGAGGGTAGGAGTGTACGTACTTCTCTATTTTGAATGCCCTGTTTTCGTTCTTCAGGTGCACCGCTATCTCTACGTCGGTCGTTTCGGCGTCGGCAGGTATGCTCTCGTCATACTCATTCTTCACGTACTTGCCCGCCAGCCATCCCGCCTCGTCGACAAATTTCCCCTTGCGGTCGACCAGCGTCAGCGCCCCTATGCCATACTGCTGCGCTATGCGGAAGTCGTCGGCCCCGAAAGAGGGTGCGATATGCACTATTCCCGTGCCCTCCTCGGTAGTCACGAAGTCGCCTACCAGCACCACGAAAGCATCCCCTTCGGCCGGCTGCTGCAGCGGCAGGAGCTGTTCGTACCTGATACCCTGAAACTCCTGTCCACTATGCTCGCCCAGGAACTTCCACGGCACAATCTTGTCGCCCTTATTATACCCCTCCAGCGGCAGGTCGCCCCCTTCGGCCGCGAACCACTTATCCACCAGGCCGGTAGCCAGGATCACCGTAACCGGCTTACCCGTGTACATGTTGAAGGTGCGTATACGGCTGTACTTTATATCGCCGCCAACTGCCAGTGCAGTGTTGGAGGGCAGCGTCCACGGCGTGGTTGTCCATGCCAGGAAAAACACCTCTTCGTTCTCATCCCCGAAAAGGAAATCAGAATCATCATTACGCACCACCTTAAACTGCGCCGTAACCGTCGTATCCTTAATGTCGCGGTAGCAGCCCGGCTGGTTCAGCTCATGCGTGCTGAGGCCCGTGCCCGCCGCCGGCGAGTAGGGCTGTATGCTGTAACCCTTGTAAAGCAGTCCCCGCTTAAACATCTCGCTCAGCAGGTACCACAGCGTCTCGACATAGCGGTTGTCGTAGGTGATATAGGGGTTATCCATGTCGACCCAGTAGCCCATGATGCGAGTCAGCTCCTCCCACTTATCGGTGTACTTCATCACCTCCTTCTTGCAGGCATTGTTAAAATCGACTATCGATACCGATTTGCCGATATCCTCCTTCGTTATTCCCAGGGTCTTCTCCACCGCCAGCTCCACCGGCAGCCCGTGCGTGTCCCAGCCCGCCTTGCGTTCCACCATGAAGCCCCGCAGCGTCTTGTAGCGGCAGAAGATATCCTTTATAGTACGCGAAATGACGTGGTGAATGCCGGGAATACCGTTAGCCGAGGGCGGGCCCTCGTAAAAGACAAAGGGAGGGTTCCCCCTGCGCGATGAGATGCTTTTCTCGAAGGTCTTCTCCTTCTCCCACACCCCCAGTATCTCGTTGTTTATTGACGAGAGGTTAAAGTCTTTGTATTCAGTAAATTTGCTGCTCATAAGATATATACAAATGCCAGGTTAGTTAAAAACCGGACAAAGATAGGAAAAAACCCGGTAAACTGTAGAAAATTAACTGCCTGGTGATGTCAGGCAGGTTTTGCCGGCCGGCAATTACTCTGGCGCCGAAAGAAACAGCACGCCGGCTACCGGCCCTTCATCAGGGTGAAGTTGAAGACGGTGCCCTCGCCCTCCTTGCTGCGAACGTTCAGGGTCTGGTTGTGCGCCTCGATCACATGCTTCACAATTGCCAGTCCGAGTCCCGTCCCCCCCTGGTTGCGCGACCTGCTCTTGTCCACCCTGTAGAACCGTTCGAAGATACGCGGCAGGTCGTCGTTCGGTATGCCGAGTCCGTTATCCGACACCTCCACCATAATGCGGTCCTCCATATCGCTCAGTTCGACCGACGTGCATCCCTTTTCAGAACCGTACTTGATGGAGTTCACTATCAGGTTCACCATCACCTCCTGTATACGGTCGCGGTCGGCATGCACCGGTACCGGTCCGTTTGGTTCGGTTTTAAATTTCAGGGTGATGCCCGCCTTCTGCGCTCTCATATCCTGCAGCTCGAACACCTCCCTTACCAGCTGCACCATGTCGAAATTCTCGAACTCGATCTTCACCTCGCCCGAGTCCAGGCGCGAGATTATGTCGAGATCCCCCACGATGTTGATCAGCCTGTTGATGCTCTTTTCGGCCCGTTCGAGGTATTTCCTGTTCACACTGGGGTCTTCCAGCGCCCCGTCGAGCAGAGTCAGCACGTATCCCTGCACGTTGAAGATAGGCGTTTTCAGTTCATGCGACACGTTACCCAGGAACTCCTTGCGGTACTGCTCCATCTCCCTGAGCTGGTCCATCTCCTCGCTCTGGCCCGAGGCCCAGTCCTCCACCTCCCTGTTTATCTCCTCGGCCAGGTCGCGTTTCTCCAGCTCCTCCTTCAGCTCCTCTTCGCGGTTGCGCAGCCGTGTGATTGTTTTATAGATAGGCGAGATCTTTCTGAACATAAATTTGCTCAGCAGCAGCCACGATGCCATGTACACCCCGGCAAACACTATGACCACCGACGCGACCATTACAGGCACATAATTATCGAGCGGCGACCAGGCAAAAAGGAGGTTGATGCCCGTAGTAAGCACTGCAGCCAGCAGCGCCGTCAGGAGGGCTATCATTCTTGGAGTGGGGTTCTTCATCATTAAAAAAGTTAAAACTACAACATGCAGCCGGCCAGCCGCTTGCCCCAGGCCGGAAAACAAACCTGCGGAGTGACCTGCACCATCAGAATTGCTGCGAAAATAATTAAATCTCAGGATAATCCAAGAAAAAAAGCATTAGTGGTTGACGGTTTTCATGTGATGCCGCAGGTACGGCCCCGGGAGCATGAAAGAATGCCTGCGGTATAATAAAAATCAGTTTCATTAGTTAATTTTGCAGAACAACCTGTCCGGTCCGCCCGGCTGAAAGCAAAGACTAAGGAATCAGAATGACGCAGATAAACGGTAAGAAGATGGTACCCACCTTAATAAAGAAGGAGGCACTGTGGTACGCGGCCTATACCAACTCGAGGGCAGAAAAGAAGGTGTTAGCCGAGCTGAAGAAGCAGGGTATAGAGGCCTACCTGCCGCTGCAGAGGAAACTCAAGCAGTGGAGCGACCGCCGCAAGTGGGTAGAAGAGCCCCTGTTGCGGTGTTATATCTTTGTGAAGATAGACATGAGAGATTACTACAGGGTGCTCAACACAAGGGGTGTGGTACGGTACATCACCTTCGAGGGCAAGGCAGTGCCTATACCCGAGAAGCAGATCGACGTGCTGAGGCAGGTAGTCGCCACCGAGGCCGATGTAGAGGTCACAGCCGACAGGTTCGATCCCGGCGACAGGGTCAGGGTGGTATCAGGCCCGCTGCTCGGGCTTGAAGGCGAGATGGTCGATTACCGCGGCAGCCGCCGTGTGATGGTACGGTTCGACCAGCTCGGCCAGCACCTGCTGGTATCGATCAACGCCGGGTTTATAGAGGCGGCAGGCCATGAATAGCAACATCAGCTTTTAGTTATAGTCATCCCGTTTTCCGACAGGCTGAAGTCGACAAAGCGTGCCCTGTCATTCGGGCGGTTTTCAGTAAGGCAGCTCCTTACCCTGCCCGCGGCTTCGGGGTCTTTGGCTATCATCAGCATGTAGCCCCCGCCCCCGGCCCCCAGCAGTTTCTTTGAGGCAAGCAGCGGTTCAACCGGTTCAATGATCCTTTTAATGCTCTCCGGGTTTGTCCCCTTGTCAAGCCGGCAGTTCAGGTCCCAGCTGTACCCGACACACTCATTAAAATAGTCCCACGACCCTTTTCTCAGTGCATCAGCTATTCTCCCGGCATTTGCCGATATCTCGCCAATCAGTCCGAGAGTCCCATTATGATTCAGGAATATCCGCCTCACTATCTCACCCAGTATATTCTTGGCAATCCTTGTGACCCCTGTATAATACAGCAACATGCACGCCCTGTTCTCCTGGTTTGTAAAAATATTGCCGGGCATCCACTGTATACCGGGCACCTGTCTGAACCCCGCCGTGGTCTCAATAAGCTTGACCCCCGGTATGATGCCCCCGTACTGGTCCTGCCATCCCCCGCCTGTTGTCAGCATCTGTTCAAGAACCAGCGTTTTGTTGCCCAGGGTCACAAGGTCGCTGTTCAGTCCGCAGAACTCTGCCAGTGCACCAAGCAGCGTTGCAGCAAGTATGCTGCTCGTACCCAGTCCCGATCCCTTTGGCACCGCAGCCAGGAGGGAAATATCGAACCCGCCCCCGAAATCCTTCAGCTGTTCCTTCAGCGAATTATATGGCGCCCCATAAGCAGGGTGGAACCCCGACAACATAAGCGCCACCCTGGCAATGGCAAAACCCGAACCAACGCCGTGCTCCTCAAGTCCGGTATATTCAGATATCACAGTCTCCAGTCCCAGATCAATCGATTTGATCCTTATACAGTCAGAGCCGGTGGGAGTGATATAAACCTGGATAGGAGGCTGGCCATTCAGGTCAACCCCCATGTTAACCACCCTCCCCCCGTTTATTATGCAGAAGGGAGGAGTATCCGACCAGCCTCCTGCAAGGTCGAGCCTGACCGGGCTTCTGGCCCAGAGGATCTGGTCGTCCAGCACATTCCTTTCGGGGAGGGCATATTCAATGCCCGTATTCTCTATAATGCTTTCCCTGAGCAGCCTGAACGACTCCTGCTCAAGTCCGTGCCCGTCGCCGCCCCTTATCCCGTTGATTTTCGCCAGGAACATCCTGTTATGTACCCGGTTCATCGGCGAGGCCCCTTCATTAAGTACCCCCGGGGCCGGAACATCATGCTTACCGTAAAAATCGCACAGGTCGTCCAGGTCGACGTGATAGAAAATACTCTTTTTATGATTCTTTTCAAGAAGCGGCAATATCCCTGCAAGGAACTCTTCCCTCTGCCTGTAAAGGCGGGCAAGGTTAACCCTTGACGGCACCATGGATGCTGACAAACGCTCAGACGCGGCCCACGCCTCCCCGAAAGAGTCACCGTCACCCGTCCCGTCCGTCATCCACTGAACAAGGCCCCCGCTATCGCATAGATTGCTTACAACAGGAAAAAGGGGAACATCATGAATATCGGCCCCGGCATCTATCCCCGCCCTCTCAGGGGTCAGTCCCCGACTCTCCAGCCAATCAGCAAGAGGCCTGTTCAGCCACGAAGAGGAGCTTTCGCCGGCAGCACCGCTGAAAGTATCCTCCATGCCGTAAGGCCGGATGCACCACTTGTCGTTATCCACCGGTATAATATCAATACAGATGCCCCGGGGTATATCGAGCTTCCAGTCATTAACAGGTATGCCCGTAAATACATGGTCTTTCGTAAAGCTCCATCCGCGGCCGATATGGGAGTTTTCGATCCAGATGTTCCCGTGCGCATCAATAAACTCACCATCATGCCGCGAGTTCATGATAAAAATATCGGGGTGCCTCTTTATCCCTTTCTGCAGCACCCCCCGCTGGTCGGGTACCCTGTTCTGGATCCTGCATGTAGCATCGATCAGCTCACTGCTTGTGCCGTAGTGGTAGAACGACCCTGCCCTTAGCGGCACCACCGCGGTGGTCAGCTCATTCAAAAGAGCATTACGTTCCTGAGGCTCACTGCCGAGGAACCTGCTGAACTCGCCATACATATCGTAGAAGCCGGCAACATTGCCATTATCACCGAACCTTTCCGTCTCCCCGTCCCATCCGCATTCAGCCATCAGGCAGTCCACCGCCCTGGAGCTCAGCAGCCACACCCCTGCATCCATCATGAACAGGTAAGACGATGTCAGGTCCTGTATCCTCTCTGGCGCCGGTTTCTGAAGAATAAAAGCAAGCTCACCGGGCCTGTTCCTGTTGCAGAAGAAGACCCCGTGCCCCGACGCCCTGTGGGCCTCCTCCCATGTGCCGAATACCACGATATCGGCATCAGGCAGCGGGCCCGTATCTTCGTCATTAATTAACAGGATGTCGCCGCTCGCCACCAGTGTGTTCAGCCGCGGAGGCGCCATACGGAGGATCTTTTCATAAAACGGCACCTGTATATCCAGGAGCTTCTGGTTTATCCGCTGGCCCTTTTTCCATCGGAAAACAGGCACCGGCGTCAGTATCTTGCCCGATGGAGCGTAGGCAGGCAGGCGGCGGCTTTTACCCCCGGCATGGATTATTACCCTTTTCCCGTTCCCGAGCCAGTTTGTGAAGCTGTCTCCTGCAGCATTCTCCCTCCAGCACCGGTACAAAAGGTTAGCCGTCCCGCCGCCTGATCCCAGTGCCACGCCCTCAGGATCAGAATCAACAAACCAGCTTTCGCGGTCTTTATCCTCCAGGGAATGGAAACCGGAGACCAGTCCACGCGGCAAAGAAAGTAGATATTGAATCATAACCTGCTGCTTTTATTTCTGCTGCTCCGCCATTATCTGGCGAGCCGCTTCGATGAAAAAGTCTTTTGACCAGATATCAATCCCTGACGGGTTGTCCAAAAATGGAGCTACCTCTTTCCCGGCCTGATCCAGGTCCAGTTTGTCGACAGCATCAATAATCATATCTTTAAGCATATCAGCAGTTAAAGTGCTTTCACTATTATAGTGCCCGGTTTGTCTCATCCTTGCTTCAAGATGTTCGAGGTTAACAGTTGAACCCATTGATACAAACCAGGCGAAATCATACCAATCGCGGCCCTTCACCCGGGTTTTCCATTGTCTGCATAATAATGCATGTATTTTACCTGCAAACATTGAAGGAAGGGTAAAACTTCTGATTGCATATTGAACAGGCCTGAACACATATTTCATTTCTGTATTGAACCCAGGGGGAGGATTGGTGTCGATCTCCAGTTTTATTTTAAGAAGAGAACCCGGATGGACCAACCTGATAATATCAGGTGGAGTCTCAATATTCAGCATACACTCATAGGTGTTCGTTTTCAGAAAAGCTGATTCGATGGCCTGTTCACTTGATCTTTGCTTTACGCTAAAAGTCAGGTTAAGTCCGAAAGCATTAAATTCATTTCTGAGGAAGCTTTCATAGTTTTTTAACGAAAAATCGTTAGAGTGTTGCAGCAATGAGAAATCGAGATCTTCGGAAAATCTGTCGAGCCCGTATAATATTCGTAGAGATGTACCACCGTAGAAAGCAGCCTGCTCAAAAAAACGGCCTCGCCACAAAGCAAGCAGCGCCAGCGACTGCAGAGCCTCTTTCAAGGCATTTGTTATTCCCTCGCCCGATTCAGGCAAGTTTTCCGGCAACATTTTTCGGATCAAGCTCATAAAACACTGTTGAATTTTTTTTCCAGAAAAATATACAACCATTTGATTTTTCTGGGTACCATATTTTCAGCTATTTCAAGCTTTTCCTCCCGGTAATACCTTAGCAATGTCTCTTCATTAATCCTTAAATCATCAAACAGGTATGAATTATATGAACCGGGAGAGGCCGGCCTGAACCTTTTATCAGTCCATGCTTTGCAGACAAGTGAGGCCACAGGAAGGCTCATTAACCATACAGTATCATCAGATCTGTATATATTAAGGCCACTATTGAACAATGTCTGCGGCACCCTGGTATAGCTGAACCTCCCCAGAGGTGTTTGATATTTCCGTGAACGCCCCGTAGTAACTGACGTGATCTGAGTAACCCTTTCAGGGATCAATCCATGCCATGAAAGAGCGTAATCAAGGCTGACAGCTGACGGGCCATATATAATATTAGCAATGTATTTTTTGTTTACAGGCTTCCTGCGCCAGAGCGGACTGAAAATGTACAGGCCTTTTTTGATCCTCAGGATCTGACCTTTTCTCAGCAAAGAGGTAATAACCTTTCTTGGATTACTATACGACGACAATGCCGATACAAGATGGGTGTAGTCAAACACATCGGCTGATATTTCTGACCGTATACGCTCAATCGGCAACATAATCTGCAGGCTAAGTCCCCTGACAGGGGACATTGATTGCAAATTTAATGATGTTATTTTGAAAAGCAAAAATGACCAGCCTCTAAAAATGTCGTGGGGGCTTCTGGTTTATCCGCTGTCCCTTTTTCCATAGGAAAACAGGCACCGGCGTCAGTATCTATCCCGATGGAGCGTAGGCGGGCAGGCGGCGGCTTTTATTTCTGCTGCTCCGCCATAATCTGGCGCACGATCTTGGTAATGTACTTGCCAATGATGTCGAATTCGAGGTTCACCACCGTGCCGGGCTTTATCTGGTGGAAATTTGTCACATCGTATGTAAATGGTATAATGGCCACCTCGAACGATTTATCCCTTGAGTTCACCACCGTAAGGCTCACACCGTTAACCGACACCGAGCCCTTCTCAACCGTAATATTGTCGCCGGTTGGCTCATATTCAAAGCGGAAGTACCAGCTCCCGTCAGCCTCGCGCACTTCGGTGCATACTGCCGTCTGGTCGACATGTCCCTGCACAAAGTGGCCGTCAACCATCGAGTCGGCCCGGAGGCTTCGCTCGAGGTTAACTTTCGAGCCCACCTCCAGCAGTCCCAGGTTCGATTTCTCCAGCGTCTCTTTTATAGCAGTTACCGTGTAGGTCTTTTCATCCTTACGCACCACGGTGAGGCACACCCCGTTATGCGAGATGCTCTGGTCGATCTTCAGTTCGTCAACAAACGGGCACTCCATTGTAATATGGAGGTTTCCCTTTTCCTTTTCCAGTGCAACCACCGGTGCTGCAAGTTCAACAATTCCAGAAAACATAATATTCAGTATTTATGGTTATTTTCAGTCACAATCCCAAAAATAGTCAAAATCCCCCTAACCGCCAATGAGGGAAATCATTCCCCGGCCACCTCAACAACACGACAACCACCTCAACAGCACGACAACCACCTCAACAACACACCGGCCACCACCACAGCACGCCGGCTGCCCTCATTACTCCCCCGCAGCATCCATCAGCACTCTGGCAAGCTCCGCCCCCAGGTGCCTTTCCATTATCTCACGGTATCTCTCCGTGCCGGTCAGTCCCCCGTCCGCCTTGAAATACTCGCCGATCACCCCCTCCCAGGAAGTTGCCGGAGGCATAATGTAGCCAAACTGCTCCGCCGCCTCATCAGCAACCCTGTGTCTTTTCAGGGGCGCACCCCTTTCCGTTGCCCGCCGGTAGTTGTAAAGATCGATATAAGCAAAGTAGTTGTCACCTGCCCCGACCCGTTCCACAATCTCGTCATTCGAGTGCGCAAAGGCCATCTCCGCGTCAGGGTAATACCTTTCTATCAGTTCCCTCAGCCGCTCCTCATGAAGAGTCCCCTCAAAAGCAAGCGCCGAGCGCCCCGAAAGATTTACCGGCAGGTCTTCAGGGCTCATAATCTCAGGAGCATCCCGGTGTGAAATCAGCGAAGCCACGTTGGTCATGTAGGGCGGACTAAATGTCAGCTCCTCCCGCCTTTGTTCTGTAATGGTCACATTGCCGAACCCGATCAGCCCGTCGCCACCCTCAGCCACGCGCCGGTAAAAAACAGTCCAGTCCTCTTCCTCCTCAAAAACAATGTCAAGCTCAACCCCGTACCTGTGGCTCACGAAAACCGCAAAATCTTCGAGCAGCTCCACCGTTACGCCGGTAAGCCTCCCGTCGTCATCAAATCCCGCGAACCCTTCGGCAGGCACGTACAGAGCCTTCAGCACACCGTAACCGCGCTCCTGAACCACCGGCCACGGATCGCCCTCATCAACCCTCCCTTCAGATTCCGAACAAGAGTGCAGCAAAAACAGTACAGAAACAGTTTTAAGCAGAAATGCAGAAAAAGATGCAGCAAACGGCGCATACCTCAAACATGGGAACATGGCAGGAAAATTTTAAGTATTATCAGACACAATCTCATTGCATCAGAAAGGATCCACTGCTCCCCCGATAGTGTAGAATTTACCCGAGATCTCAATATAAAGCTCCGCATCAGGATCGGCAGTGTCAACCCCATCGGCATCCAGCTCAAAAGTCCCGACAACAGCCTGCGGATTGGATTCCACTATGGTAAGAGTTCCCGAGTTTGAGAAGAACAACCTTGGCTCCTCCCCCGGGTCCGTCTGGAACCATGCAGCGAACTGTCCCGGTTCGACCTCCATCTCATCATGTATATCCTCCATCACATCCTCGTCAACATTCACTATCTGGTAGGTTCCCGTGCCCGGCCTGCTGCCGCCTGTGGCCAGCGCCAGCGTAGAGTTGTCGTCTCCATGGCTCACCAGGTAAATAACAAAGCCGGTTTCACCGGTATCAGGATCAGTAACCTCGCTGAATATTGCCGAGCCCCTCACTGTGGCCGTCAGGTCGCCCGTGATGCTCATCTCGAAGCTCGCCGGGTCGAGCCCGATAGTTATGGGATCAGCATCACCATTATCATCATCGCAGGCCGGTAAAAGGAAGAACATGAACAAAAAGCTCAAAAGTAAAGCATAATATCTCATAGCTGAAAAAATTTTAATTAACACACGCAAACTTAATAAAAACGGCCGGCAAAACATCAGATTGCCCCGGCGCCATTATAATTGCCAAAAAAAACCCTTGAAAGTCCAACCTTATGGCATTAATTCGGTACTTTTACCCCGTTATGATACTTGTAACAGGAGGAACCGGACTGGTAGGGTCGCACCTGCTGTACCACCTGGCAGCAGCAGGGGAGAAGGTGAGGGCCGTACACCGTGCAGGA
>SLRB01000140.1 GCA_007131165.1 Bacteroidales bacterium
TGAGATTGGCGGGGAGGCCGGGTTTGCGTCGATAGACTGGTCTGATGGCCCCTATTTTCTGAAGACCGAGACCGACCCTTCCGGGGGAACTTCCTACACTATTACCGGTACCAGCCAGCTGCTGACTGTGCCTTATGCCCTGCACGCCAGAACTGCCGAAACCATTTCAGGCGGTATCAGCGTCGATTACAGCGAGCTGACAGGCAGGCCGGTTCTGAGTCCTGTGGCGGAATCAGGTAATTACAACGACCTTGTAGGCACTCCCGAGCTGGCTGATGTGGCTCTGAGTGGCGCCTGGGAAGATCTTTCAGATACGCCGTCGCTGTTTGATGGTGATTACAATTCACTTAGCAATCTTCCTGTGCTGTTTGATGGTGATTACAATTCACTTAGCAATCTTCCTGTGCTTTTCGACGGTGATTACAATTCGCTTACCAACATCCCGATCCTTTTTGACGGAAGTTATAATTCATTGACTGATAAGCCCTCATTGTTTGACGGGCAATACAGCAGCCTTTCCGGAATTCCCGGCTTCGCAGCAGTTGCCTTCAGCGGCAGCTATGATGACCTGTCGGATAAACCCGGACTACAGGCTGTCGCATTAAGCGGAGAATATTCAGATCTATCGGGCACCCCTGATTTGTCTGATGTTGCACTGAGTGGCGATTTCTCTGATTTGTCCGGTGTTCCCAACTTTTCAGATGTTGCTGTAAGCGGTGATTATTCCGACCTGTCGGGTACGCCTGATCTCAGCTCCTATCTTGAATCTGAATCCGATCCTGTTTTCAGTGCTTCCCCTGCATCATCGATTACCGGCGCCGGAAGCGGCATTGTTATAAGCGATGCAGAGAGAACCAAGCTTGCAGCCATCGAGGCTGAAGCCAACAAGTATGTTCATCCGAACACCCATCCCGCCTCTATGATCGAACAGGAAGCCGACCTTCGTTTTATGACCGATGCAGAGAGAGCAAAGCTGGCGGCAGTTGAGGCTGAGGCCAACAAGTATGTTCATCCCGGCACCCATCCCGCCTCCATGATCGTACAGGAAGCCGACCTTCGGTTTATGACTGATGCAGAGAGAACCAAGCTTGGGAGTTTGGAGAATTCCGACGGGTCGGAGACCAGGATAGAGGCCGGGGAAAATATTGCCGTTTCGGGTTCAGGCACTGCAACTGATCCATATGTAGTAACTGTAGATACAGGAACACGTTATGTTGGTGAGGAATACGGCGGGGGCATCGTGTTTTATGTAACTCCCGACGGAAAGCGGGGACTGATTGCTGCCAGGCAGGATCAACCTTCCGTTCGTTGGTTTTATGCGCAAGACATAATCAGTGATCCGGATAACCATGATGAGGATGGGAAGAACTACACGGACTGGCGCTTGCCTACTTTGCACGAGCTACAGATATTACACCAGGAAAGGGAAGCTGTAGGTGGTTTTGATTCTTCTCATTATTGGACATCAAGGGAAAGAAGCTCCACACGTGCGGCTATTTTAAGGTTCTCTGATGGTGTGTTTGGGACTGATGAGAAGACTAATACGCGAGGTATCCGTGCTGTAAGATCATTTTGATTTGTCGACATTGTTCAAGCGACACCACCCACATGCAAATCCAATATATATTGATAACAAGCAGCCCGGCAAACGTGGAGATTGAGGCACTGCCACCGGGTGATGCGCTGGTTAGCGCTGCCTGCAGTCATTTTCTGGCCAGACGGCCCATCTATCGTTGCCGTGACCTTCCCCGGAAGGGGTGTAAATCTCCTGCTGAAGGCAAAGATGTGAAAGGTTGCTGGTTTCAGGCGGTTTGCAAGGATGAAATTGTGCGGATTGAGTCGGCAGGGGAGGAGACGGTTATTCATCTCAGCGATAAGTCACTGATCTCATCATCGGCTAAATTGAAGGTGTTTGCTGCTGCACTGAAGGATCAAATGTTCTGCCTTGTAAATCCTGAAAACCTCATAAACCTTTTTTACATGGAAAGGCTTGACAGGCCGGCGGCAACGGTTGTTCTTACAAATTCGGAGCAGATACCGGTATCAGAAGAGGGAGTTACGGAACTGACCAGGCTTTTTGACAGGACCGACCTGATTTAATGTTCAAACATAAAAACATATCTATATGAAGAAAAAAATAACAATTATAACTTTTGCAGGCCCTACAGGTTTTGGTGGCTATTTGCGGATTACCGGTATTGTGCTGATGTTTTTATCCGGGTTTAACCTCTACTCGCTTATTGCCCAGGAATCGGTTAATGCAGCCGGGGGCGAGGCTGCAGGAAGCGGGGGTAGTGTGAGCTATTCTGTGGGCCAGGTGTTTTTTAGTACTTTTCGCGGTACCGATGGGTCCGTTGCAGAAGGTGTGCAACAGCCTTTTGAGGTTTCTGTAGTAACCTCGGTTGAGGAGGCTTTAGGCATAACCCTCGAAATGGCCGTCTATCCCAATCCTGTTACTGATTACCTTATACTCCGGGTAATGGATTATGAAAGACAGGATCTCTCTTACCAGCTATTTGATGTTCGCGGCGGGTTAGTGTTAAACGGTAAAGTGACAGATCCTGAAACCAAAATTATGATGGCGATCTTTACTCCCGGTGTTTACCTGCTGAGGGTTATGGATAACATGTCAGAGGCCAAAACATTCAGGATAATTAAAAATTAAAAACAACTAAGCCAACTCCGGGTTCGCTTCTGCTGATTGGTCAGGGCATCAGAAGGAGAAACTATCTGATAATTACAACATACTGGCGAATCATCCGGGTTGTTGGGCTCAATCAATATCAGCTGGAAAATTAATTGAAACTAAAATTCTTATAATATGAAGAGAATATCTACACTTTTAGCCGGATTTTTAATCGTTGCGTCGCTATTTGCACAGATGCCTGAAAGGATAAGCTACCAGGCGGTTATTCGCGACAGCAATAACCAGCTGGTTAACAATCAGCAGGTGGGTATGCGAATCAGTATTATCCGGGGCAGCGCCGACGGCATGGTTGTTTACAGTGAGACCCTGGCTCCGGAGACGAATGGTAACGGGCTTGTAAGTATTGAGATTGGCGGGGAGGCCGGGTTTGCGTCGATAGACTGGTCTGATGGCCCCTATTTTCTGAAGACCGAGACCGACCCTTCCGGGGGAACTTCCTACACTATTACCGGTACCA
>SLRB01000188.1 GCA_007131165.1 Bacteroidales bacterium
AAAGATCTCCGGCTGGAAGAGCGACAAGATCGTTTATATAGTCGAAGTTTCCGCTAAGGTTAAGAGACAATCCTTTAATAACCCTGAGGTCCAGGCGTGCAAAAAATGTTGCCCTGTTGGATGTAAAATCGTGAAAATGATGTGAGCCGGTTACACTGGCCCTGAATGAGCCCCAGGGTTGCTGAAACCGGGCCGAGAGATTAAGGCTGTGATGGGCGAGAAACTCTTCCTCTTTCTGGAAAATGGTTTCCTCTATATAATAGTGCTGCCCGGCGCCAAGCCGGTACGCAAGGGTGATGGCCCTCCTGGTGGCGTCGCTGTATGGATAAAAGCTGTATTCTATACCGGGCGTTACCGTTGTGTTAAACTGAATATTATGGAAAGTGCTGGAACGCATTCTAAGGAATAAACCGGCAGACCAGTGCTGGTCGATGCTTTTAATCAGGTTTCCCTGGAATCCATGTCGTCTCGAACGGCTTGTAATTATGCCGTCATCGGTTTGGAAATTTCGCTCGTTTAGGTTAAAATAAGGGCGTATCCTTATTTTCCATTCTTCTGATATTTTATCGGCCGAAAACCCCCATCTTGAATCGAACCTGCTCTGGCTTGTTTCCTTATTGAAGTTAGCCCCTCCATATATCTCGAATACCCAGTTGTTCCAGGGGTCTTCTACCTGCACCCTTTCAATTTCACGGCCGCCGGTTATACTGAGAGATACATTGTTAACCATGTCGGTTCCGGCCAGGTAGGGAACCAGTCCCATATTTATCATATTTACAAGTCCGCGTCGTGTTTCGTCGGCTGTATTGTTACCCGGGGCCCAGTAGGTGATAACGTTATTCATCCCCTCATAACGGCCCCTACCTATGAATGATATAACATAATTTTCACCTGCCGAGCCCGACCCGTGCCTTGAGATCATTATGTGTATTTGCGAAAGTTCCCGGTCTCTCACAAAGTTTACATATGTAATGGTCTCTCGTACATACTGCTGGTGAAAGGGGAAATCGAGAAATACCATCAAAAGGTCATTTCCCCTGAGCCGGGGGGACACGTTTTCGCCACCGAAAACTTTGGTGTTGGTAACAGAAGAGAATGATAGTGAAAAAACAAGGAACGTAATGAACGAAAATTTAAACATAATATGATCGCAAAAGGTTATATTTTTATAGTTAACCATGATAAGGAATTATGATTACCGGAGGCCAGCGGGATTGCCGGTCGTATAACTGTAATGTAACGCTGGAATAATGTAAAATGTTACATTAAAGAGGCCATATGACTGTCACGGCAGGTTAAAAGCCCTGATATAAACTGCCCGGGAGTTAAATTTTTCCGGTAATCCTGTCAAGCAGCAAGCTTGTTTTTGCAGAAGAAGTACCTGTAGCCGGACATTTTCCTTTGCCTGAAAGTTCTTCAACAATGGTCTGTATAAGTGGCTGCTGGACATGATCAGGCCGGGGATTTGCAAAATGTGTTGTTTGACCCTCACGGGTAAGTTCGGTGGCTGTAAAGCCAAAACATGAAAATCTTATTTTACCCGTATCACCGAATATTTCAATGGTATCTTCCTCCAGGCGGTCAGGTGCCGCAAAATTCCATGTACCGCTTCCCGCAATACCCGTACTGCATCTGAAGCCAGACGAAACAAAATCTTCAGGGGCGTACAGCCCGGCGAGGTTGGTGGTATATGATCCGGTCTCTTCAATCGGGCCAAGCAAATAATCGATAAGGTCGATCTGATGACTTCCAAGGTCATATATGTATCCACCGCCTGATATTTCAGGAATTACCCTCCATGGCAGGGTCTTCTGCATATCTTCTTTACAGGGTGGTTGAAAGAGCCTTATAAGGAAAAACCGGGGGTGGCCTATTGCACCTGAATCAAGCAGCTCTTTTATCTTAATGAACCCCGGAAGCATCCTTCTGTAGTAAGCAACAAAAAGCGGCACACCGGTCTGTTCGGATACGCTGATCATTTCCAGGCATTCGTTATAAGTGGCGGCCATTGGCTTTTCAACGTACACCGGTTTGCCTGCTTTCATTGTCCTGATGGCATACTCTGCATGAGATCCCGGGGGGGTGGCAATATATACCGCATTTACTTCTGGATCATTGATGAGTTGCTCTGCATCGTCATACCATCGCGGTACGTTGTGCCTTATTGCATAATCCCTTGCTTTTTCTCCGTTACGGCGCATTACGGCCACAAGCTGAGAGCCTCTTACCTTGTTGAAGGCAGGCCCGCTTTTTACCTCGGCAACGTTACCGCAACCGATCATTCCCCAATTTACTGCGCTAAGTCTCATGGCGACTGCCGGCTCTCTTCTTCTCCACCCTCTTCTTCTTCTCCTTCAACAGGATCTGCCTTATAACCCAGGTCAAGCAATGCATTGCGAAGCCTTTCCTCATCAGTCCTCCTGCTGTTGTATCGTACTGTCACAACATTCTTCTCAAGGTCGAGGATGGCATGCCGAACCCCGCGCTCAAAGGTGAACATCTCTTCAATTGCCTCCTTGCACATAGGGCAATCGGCAGAGGTTTTAAACTGCACCTCTTCAATGTTTCGTAATTGTGACCATGACGGGGTCGAGAAAAGCAACATAAATGCTGCCACAGCGACTATTCTTACTGGTGTTTGCATGATAATTTGTTTTACAGGATAAGTGGTTTATAAAAAAATCAATTAAATGTATACCTAATTCCGGCGTAAAATTTCCTGCCCATGAACGGGCCCCAGATTAGTGATGAATCGAAATGGCTGCCGAACGGGTCGTCGGCGGCTATTATCGGGTTGTGCATCTTGAAGTTGGTCAGGTTTTCTGCTCCCGCGTAAATATCCATGTTCCTGAACCTCCTTGTTATCTGTGCATACATCATGAAATAGGCAGGTGAATATTCCGGACGCCTGTAATGTTCAGGGTTCTGGCTTGTATCGGGTATGCGGCTCGGTCCGTTAAGCTGGTTTGTAAGATCGAACTTCCACTTTTCAAACCGCGTTGCATATGATAATGTTAGCAGTCCCTTGTACCTGCTTGTCAGCGGACTCTCCATAAGCTTGCCGTTGATCGTTGTTTTAACGTCGTCAAGCCTGAAGGCTGTGAATATCTCAAACCCCTCAACCGGCTGTATCGTGAGATCGGTCTGGAATGAGTTGGAATAGG
>SLRB01000241.1 GCA_007131165.1 Bacteroidales bacterium
CATGCCGGCCGGACACTCTCAGGGTGTCACTTACCTTCTCCTTGGGTAGTTCGAGAATATCAGCCAGTTCTTCGGGTGAGGGAGTACGTTCGAATTCCTGTTCAAATTTTGAAAACGCCTTGTTAATCTTGTTAAGCGAACCGACCTGGTTCAGGGGCAGACGCACTATACGGGACTGCTCGGCCAGTGCCTGTAAAATTGATTGCCTTATCCACCAGACTGCATAGGAGATAAATTTAAAGCCCCGGGTCTCGTCAAATTTCTCAGCAGCTTTTATCAATCCAAGATTTCCTTCGTTTATCAGATCAGGCAGACTAAGTCCCTGATTCTGATATTGCTTCGCGACAGAAACAACAAAACGCAGGTTGGCCCTCGTAAGCTTCTCCAATGCCTCTTTGTCTCCCTGTCTTATCCTCTGAGCCAGGTCAACTTCCTCTTCGATCGTAATTAGCTCCTCCCTGCCAATCTCCTGAAGATACTTATCAAGCGAAGCACTCTCTCTGTTGGTGATTGATTTTGTGATTTTTAGCTGTCTCATCCTCTCCTTTTAAAATAATAGCAAATTTAAAGCAATAATTATTTATTTTCAACCTCAATCAGGATATACCTTTTTAATAAACGACAAAAAAGACTTGCTATTGCAAGTCTTTAATGTTGTTACAACAGTATTTCCAGGTTGTTATTAAAGACCAAATGCATAGTAATTGACAGTACCGTCAGGATAGACACCTTCAACAATAACTCCTCCCTGGTGCCCCTCCAGTATTTCCCTGATGTCGGCCGGCGAATTGACAGGCTGGTTGTTAATAGAAACGATTATACAACCTTCTCTTATGCCGGCCTGCATAAATTTCCCGGGTCCGAGATCAGATACCTGGGCTCCGCCAGTGATATTCAGCTCTGCCCTCAAATCCTGTGGCACCTCCCGGAATCTTGCACCCAGATATGCTTCCTGAGGCCTGACCATCTCTTCCCGGCCTTCTCTATTACGTAATGTAGCAGTAATTTGTTGCGTTCTGTTGTTCCTGTTAATTAAAATATTCACTTTATCACGCGGACGGTACAGGGCTATCTTTTCCTGCAGTTCGGCGGGACTGTTTACCGAAACATTGTCAATCCTCAAAATAACATCACCTTCTTTGATTCCTGCTTCTTCGGCAGCACCTCCTTCTACAAGATCGCTCACAAATACACCCTCAAGCCTTTCGATATTATGCTCCCGTGCCAGTTCGGAGGTAAGCGGCTGCATAAATACTCCGAGTACGGCTCTCTGTACCTCACCAAACTCAATAATATCTTCAACAACCTTTTTAACAATACTTACAGGAACGGCAAACGAGTTTCCGGCAAAAGCTCCGGTGGGCGACATAATCAGTGTTGGAATCCCGACCAGTTCACCCCTGAGATTAACCAGCGCGCCCCCGCTGTTGCCCCTGTTAACCGCTGCATCAGTTTGAATAAAAGACTCTATGGGCATGTCGCGGTCACGGAAAATACCAACTGTCCGCCCCCTTGCACTGACTATCCCCGCCGTTACCGTTGAGGTGAGGTTCATTGGATTACCTACGGCCAGGACCCATTGCCCCAGGCGGAGGTCATCTGAATTGCCGAACTCTATATAGTGGAGCCCTTCGGCTTCAACCTTCAGCAGGGCAATATCTGAATCCGGGTCACTGCCCACTATCGAGGCCTCGTAGCTGCGCCGGTCATTCAGGGTAACCTCAACGGCCGTTGCGTTTTCAATCACATGGTAATTGGTTACAATGTAACCATCTTCAGATATGATTACACCCGAGCCAAAGCCTGTCACCGGTTGCGGTTCCCTTTCCCGTTCAGGGCCAGGACCGAAGAACCAGTCGAAAAAAGGATCCGGCCTGCGCTGCTGGGATTGCTGCTGCCGTCTCACCGATGTCACTTTCACATGCACAACCCCGTGGACCGTCTTCTCAGCGGCATAGGTAAAATCAAATTTATCGGCCTCAAAATCATCGGGAAGGCTTGTAAGCCAGGCAGGTTGATCCTCCCTGTATGTGATCACCTCAGTTACCGGTCCGGCAATTCTTGCATATGCAATAACTGCAATAAGAGCAGCTACTATGGCAATTACAAGGTTTATAGCAATAGTTTTCAGTTTCATGATTGTGGTATTTATATTTGGATTTTTTTTTATTTGTTTATCTAAATGCTTTATTATTATGTTTTGTTTAAATATTGAAAATATAATTAACTACTGGTAAACGGATTTTTCTGCTTTGCAACTATATTTACAAAAATAATGCCTTACGCAGTTATCATGTCAACAATTCAGGTTAAAAAATCATAAAAGTCTGTATAACAACCTCTTTATATGAAGATTAATTTTTGCAAATATAATGGCAACGGAAATGATTTTATTGTTATTGACAACAGAAACAACAACTTCCCTTCTGATGATATTGCCCTGATAAACAGGATGTGCAACAGGAATTTCGGAATTGGCGGAGACGGGCTGATGCTCCTGGAGTTAAAACCCGGATATGATTTCCATATGCGCTACTTCAATTCCGACGGCAGGGAAGGAACCATGTGCGGTAATGGGGGAAGATGCATGGTTCACTATGCAAACAGACTGGGGCTGGCAGGACAGACTGCCGTCTTTTCAGGTATTGACGGACGGCATGAGGCTGTAATTTACGAAAACCGGATTATAAGATTGAGGATGAAGGACGTCCTTTCGGTAGAGAAAGATGGTGAGGCGTTTCTGCTGGATACCGGCTCACCCCATTATGTTCTTTTTACTGATAATGTTGAAGGAACAGATGTTGTTGGCAGGGGAAAAGATATCCGGTATAGTGGGAAATACGGCACAGAAGGAATAAATGTCAACTTTGCCGGTCATGACGATAAAGGGATCTATGTAAGAACCTACGAGAGGGGTGTTGAAAACGAGACTCTCGCCTGTGGCACAGGATCAGTCGCAGCAGCAATATGCTCAAGGCTTGACAGCGCGCTGACTGCCCACACCGTTAAAGTCCGCACCCCCGGCGGCCTGCTCGAAGTAAGTTTCAAAAAGGATAATAACTCCCGTTTCACCGAAGTATGGCTGTCAGGTCCCGCACAATTTGTTTTTGAAGGAACAGTTGATACGAACAATCTTCTGGATTAATA
>SLRB01000040.1 GCA_007131165.1 Bacteroidales bacterium
ACCCTGAACCGGTGCCATTTTCCCGGAGTGAAGGGGCCTGCTGTCACCACTGTATTGTTGGCAGTAGTATAGAAGAAGTTGCCATCTTTGTCGATCCCCGTCCGCAATGCTGTAACCAGCCCTTTGTCTGAAAACTCCACCGCTGCTTCACGTCCGGTCTCCTCAAGGCGCATCTCCCACATGGCAGTATATCTCCAGCCCTGTTGCCGGAACCGGAATTCAGCATCTGCCTGGTTGACAAATTCAAGGTACCCGTTGCCGATATCAAAGTCCCCGTCCTTCTCCCACCTTTGCAGCCTGTAAAGCTGCTCCTCATGCTGACCTTCCCTGTATCCCAGCCACTTCCAATCATCCAGTACCAGTCTGTTTCGTATCTCAGGCAGGGGTTGAGGCTTGAGTCTCCTCATCACATCTTCCACCTCTTCATCAGGAGCAACTACCGTGTTGAACCCGGAGTCATTAAAGTACTCCGACGCGAAGGCGGCATAATGTTTCAGAAACTCAACCCTTTGTTCAGTATCGAAGTACTGTGTTTCTCCAAAAAAATCTGTTTCGCCGTTTGCTGCCGGGTTGCTGGTGATGTAACGCATCTCGAAAGACCTTGACAACTCCTGTCCGGATACAAGGACAGGGATCAGCAAAAACAGGTAAGCCAGGATAATGTGTTTTCTCATGATCTGTAGTGGTATTATTTAAGGCAGGACATAATTGGTTTTGTATATGCTTATAATTTAATGCTTTATAATCAAGTATTTCTTTATTATCAGGCAGGGATTGGTTTGGCACTACTAATATAAGGAAATATAGTTACTGTAAACACTTTATGCTTAGACCGAAGTTGGATCGAAATTACCAATAAACTACGGTGGCGTCCATCTGTCAGGTGAAGCTGGATCGCATTTACCCCGGGCAAGCAGTGTGCAGAAAATTTTCTTATCTTGAGCTTGATATTTCTCACACCTTAAAACTTGCAAGATGCCCCATTTTGAATCATTCGAGTTACCTGAAGAATTTCTGATTACAGGAGCAGCCGTTAAAGCCGGGATATTTGAGGCATTAAAAGACAGGGCCTTAACCCTGGGCGAGCTCGCTGCCGTTACCGGGAGCAACCTGCGGGCATTGTGGACGGTTACAGAAGCCCTGGTTGCAATGGGCTGTCTTGAGCATGATAACGGAAAGCTCAGGCTCACACAGGAGTGTCACTCTGTTTTGTACGATAAGGAAAGTCCGCGCTACCAGGGCTTTGCTTTCATGCACACTTATCATCTTTTACCCCGGTGGCTCGAGTTGCCAGATATTCTGAAAACCGGCAAACCGGCTCAGAAAAGAGAAAGCACCGATGAGCACAAAAGCTTCATTGAGGCCATGAGTCACTATGCCCGTGAAGATGCCGGACAGATAGCCGGATACTGTTTGCGAGGACTACCTGCTGATCCGGAGGTACTTGACATCGGGGGAGGCCCCCTCACAATTGCCAGGGCTTTTGCCCTGAAGGGAGCAAAAGTCACAATTCTTGATCTTCCCGAAGTGGTCGATATGATGGAGCCGGAGGTTGAACCCGGACTCCAGGTAAGGATGGTGAAGGGAGATTTTACCGAAGGCCTGCCCGAAGGCCCGTTTGACCTTGCCTACCTCGGTAATATCTGTCACATCTTTGGTGAAAGTGAAAACCGGAAGCTTTTCAAAGATGTTGCCGGCATTCTCAAAAAAGGAGGGAGGATCATTGTTAATGACTTCATCAGGGGTACCGGTCCCGGTCCCGCCCTTTTCGCCGTCAATATGCTTGTAAACACCGATACAGGCGGCACATGGACATTTGAGCAATACAGGACATGGCTTGAAGATGCCGGCTATTCAGTATCACCCTATGATGAGATTGGTGAGAACCAGCTGATAAAAGCACATCTGCAAACATAGCAGGCAGCCGGTCTGTATAAATTGCTGGATACAGGATAAACAGGTGTTTTCAGGAATTCTGATCATTAAATATGTCTAATCTGAGAGGATAACCCGTAATCCTTCGTAATTTGGGGGACTGATTGACAGAACACAACTTTTAAAATATATGAAAAATGACTGATGAAAACCGGTGCAACTGGACGGGCAATGACCCGCCGATGATCCAGTACCACGACCGTGAATGGGGAGTGCCTGTCCATGATGACCACAAATGGTTTGAGTATATCATTCTCGATACCTTCCAGGCCGGGTTAAGCTGGCGCACCATACTTCACAAGCGCGAAAACTTCCGGAAGGCATTTGATGATTTTGATTACGCGAAGATTGCACTTTACGAAGATAAAAAGATCAGCGCACTGCTCGCAGATGTCGGGATTATCCGCAACCGTCTCAAGATAAATGCATCTGTGAATAATGCAAAGAGGTTTATAGAAATCCGTGAAGAGTTCGGAAGCTTTGATGCCTGGATATGGCAGTTTACCGGGGGAAGTACCATTATGAACAGATGGAAGTCGCTGTCAGATATCCCTGCCACCTCACCGGAAAGCGACCGGATGAGCAAAGCCCTTAAAAAGCGCGGTTTCAAATTCGTGGGATCAACCACCTGTTACGCATTCATGCAGGCAGGCGGCATGGTGAACGACCATCTCGTCAGCTGTTTCAGGCATAAAGAAGTACTCGATATTAAATAATAAGATGCGACTATTCAGAAACTGAATTATTAACATATAGTTAATCAACTTTATAATTAAATCTTTTGCATATGAACCTGAATAAAAATCTCATTATGGTAAAACTTGCTTTCGCATTCATGTTATTACCTGTTATTTGCGTGGGTCAGCAGGCTAACGTGAACCTCGATTACAACCCTCAGAAAAACACAGAAGGGCTTATACCATTCAGTGCACGGGTAAACTCACCGGAGGTGCATGATGACCAGACTGTTACTTTTCGCATATTGGCGCCTAAGGCAGAGGAAGTAAAATTAACCGGAGGGGCTATTCTTATTGCTTTAGGGCGCGGAAATGAGCAGGTTCCATTTGTAAAAGGGGAGGATGGGTTATGGGCCCTTACGGTGGGGCCGCTTAAACCAGATATGTATGCCTATCACTTTAATGTTGATGGTGTCCAGATTGCCGATCCGAGTAATACGATTGCCGCTTTCACGGCCATGCC
>SLRB01000118.1 GCA_007131165.1 Bacteroidales bacterium
AGATGAAATTATAAAAGGTTTTTCGCGGCTCGGGTGGAGGGAGAAACTGGAGAAGGCGGCTGCATTTGCATCTGACCGCGGAGAGGCGGTGAGGATTGCAAATAGCTACAGGCATGATGATCCCGGTGTGCAGGGGCTGCATGACGGGTTCAGCGAGAACACCCTGACAAACTTTTACATGCCATACGGGGTTGCACCTAATTTTAAGGTGAACGGAAAGGTCTACATGGTCCCGATGGTGACAGAGGAGAGCTCGGTTGTAGCGGCTGCTGCGCGAAGTGCCGGGTTCTGGGCTGAACACAGCGGTTTCAGGTTCGGAACCGGCGAGATGCTCAAGGCCGGCCATGTGCATTTTTTGTGGACGGGCAGTGCCGGGCTGCTGAGGGATGCTTTTGCTGACCTGAAGGAGAGGATGGTGGAGGCTTCTGCCACGATCGTGGCTAACATGGAAAAACGGGGCGGAGGGATAAGGTCGGTAACACTGGAGGATCTCAGTCATGAGATCGGGGGTTATTTCAGGATAAAGGGTGAGTTTGATACCCGCGACTCAATGGGGGCCAACTTTATCAATTCATGCCTTGAAGAGTTTGCAGTTGTCTTGAAGGATTTTGCTCAGGATGATGAAAGGCTGGCCGGGAAGGGCGTGTTGCAGGTTATAATGTCTATTCTTTCTAATTATACTGATGGGTGCCTGGTGACGGTATGGGCTGAGTGTGATGTTGAGGAGCTGGCCCCTTTTGCGGCCGGTATGCCTCCGGCTGAATTTGCACGGAAATACCTGCTGGCTGTGAGGATGGCTGAGGCTGATGTTTACAGGGCAGTTACCCACAACAAGGGTATATTTAATGGTATCGATGCGGTGGTTATAGCTACCGGCAATGATTTCAGGGCGGTGGAGGCTGCCGGGCACGCGTGGGCGTCAAGGAACGGCAGGTATGGGAGCCTGTCTGAAGTGCGTATTGAGGATGGCAGGTTCCGGACGGGTTTGACGCTGCCAATGGCTGTTGGCACCGTAGGCGGGATGACGGGACTGCACCCGGTGGCGCGGCTGTCGCTCGACATGCTTGGTAATCCTGATGTGAAGGAGCTTATGGGTATAATTGCATCGGCCGGACTGGCAAGCAATTTTGCTGCTGTCGGCGCACTCGTTACCCGTGGCATACAGGCGGGACATATGAAGATGCACCTGTCGAACATCCTTGGGCATTTCGGTGCTACGGAGAGTGAACGGATTGCCGCGGCTGACTATTTCAGGGACAGGAAGGCCGGCTTTGCGGCAGTTGAGGGTTTCCTGAAAGAGCTGAGAGGGCAGAAGGGCAAACGTTAAAGGTGCGGCCGGAGCTTTGCCGGGAAGATATATGGTATAAAAAATTTTTTGTCAGTTATGGTAAGTTCAAGGAAAAGGGGTTCATGGTTCTCGCGTGGCAAATTGTTGCTTACAGGCGAATATATGGTGCTTCACGGCGCCACGGCCCTTGCGCTGCCCGTGAAGTTCGGCCAGGGGCTTGAATGGAAAGGCGACCATGATATGGACGCCGGTAATGGCAGGACTCTGTCGTGGGTAACTTATGTTCGTGATAAGGAGTGGTTCAGAGCGGTTTTTGGGATAGCGGGTAATAATTATGTTATTAAGTCATCGCCGGATGATGACAGGGCTGCTTTTTTGCTGGATGTGCTCAATGCTGCTGCCGGGTTGTCGGATATGGCACTGCCCGGGGGGACTGTCGAGAGCAGTGTGGGCTTTGATATGGGATGGGGACTTGGCAGCAGTTCATCGCTTATATCGAATGTTGCCTGGATGTTTGACATAAACCCGTTTGCACTCCATTTTGCGGTTTCCCGCGGTTCGGGATATGATATTGCCTGTGCCCGTTCGGACAGCCCGGTTACCTACAGGCTGCAATATGGTACTGACCGCTGGTCGGGTACCGGATTGAAATCAGGTCATGACGCCCGGGTTGAACCGGGGAAGGGGACGGGCCATGATGCCCGGCCTGATACCGGGTTGAAAAGAGATCCGGGCTCCGGGGCGAAACCTGGGGGGAGTTCTTCCGCTATGGGACAAGCTGGCAAACCCGGAAGCATTGCCGGCCATACCGGCGAAGAGGGCTCCGGCGATAGTGCCGGCAAATCCGGAAGGAATGGGGTATCGGACAGTTTTCCCGTGCCTGTTCACCGGAAAGTGGATTTCAACCCTCCTTTTGCCGGTTGTCTGTATTTTGCTTATACAGGCCGTAAGAAGGATTCTGCAGAGTCGGTTTCATCGTTTTTGTCACCAAAACCGGATCCGGACACCACGGTTGCCGGCACCCCGGGCCATGCTATGGATGAGCAGACCGGAGAGCCCGGCATCAGGCGCCCCGGCGGCAGGGATTCATTTTCGCAGCCGGCAGGCATCACCGCGATAGTTGAACAGGTAACGTTCATCACACAGAGGATACTTGATACT
The DNA here is from genome assembly GCA_007131165.1 of Bacteroidales bacterium. Lineage (GTDB taxonomy): Bacteria > Bacteroidota > Bacteroidia > Bacteroidales > PUMT01 > PXAP01. The sequence goes on from SLRB01000118.1 coordinate 2,450, forward strand.
GACAATATTGATATTTTTACCGGACTGCTGAGAGAACATGACAGGATCATAGCTCCGCTTGTTGACGAAGTGCATCCCCGGGATGGCCAGTTTACTGACCTTCCCGGATATGTGAAGCCTCTTGGAGCATGGGGCGGCGATTTTGTTATGATTGTGTGGAAGGATGACCGGAAAAAACTGATAGAGTTGCTCAGGAAAAAGGGAATTGACGTTGTCTTTTCATGGGACGAATTAATAATTACTTCTGATGACAAATAGTGACAGATCACCGGGCAACACGCGGGAGGAAGGTACCGTCTGCTGGCGCAGCCCCTCTAACATTGCCCTTGTTAAGTACTGGGGCAAAAGAGCGGGGCAGCTGCCCGCCAATCCTTCTGTAAGTATAACACTTAACAATTCTTTTACCTGCACATGCCTGAAGTATCGGTCATCAGATCAGGGAAAAGGGAGACTGCTGAATTTCTCTTTCGGGGGTGAAAAAAATGAGGCTTTCGCCGGAAGGGTAAGCAGTTTTCTTAACTCATTAGGCGAACTCTACCCTTTTATTGGTGATTATGACCTTGAAGTAACAAGCCGGAACAGTTTCCCGCACTCTTCGGGCATCGCATCATCGGCTTCGGCCATGTCGGCCCTGGCCCTGTGCCTTACATCGATGGAACGAATTGTTTCCGGATCTCCTTCAGAAGAAGAAAGCTTCTTCAGGAAGGCTTCATATGTTGCGCGTATGGGGTCGGGCAGCGCTGCGAGGTCAGTGTACCCGGGCTATGTGCTCTGGGGCCGGTTTCCCGGGATACCCTGGTCGGCCGATGAATTTGCTGTACCTCTGAATGATAATATTCATAAGGAGTTCAGGGAGATGGGAGATGCAATCCTTCTGGTTGACGATACTCCGAAAAGGGTATCCAGCAGCAGGGGGCACGCTCTAATGGAGGGCAATCCCTGGAGCGCTGTAAGGTATGAACAGGCCTCACGAAATACGTCCGGGCTGATCGATGTACTTGCGGCAGGCGACCTCGATGAGTTTGTCAGGATTACCGAGCAGGAGGCGCTTACTCTTCATTCGCTGATGATGAATTCCGATGAGGGATATATACTTATGAAACCGGGAACCCTGGAGGTCATTGAAAGGGTCCGGCGCTTCAGGGAGGAGACCGGCGTGCCGGCGGCTTTTACACTTGATGCCGGCCCTAACGTGCATCTCATATATCCCGTCAGGTTCCGCGAAAGCGTCATAAAATTAATAGATGAAGAGTTGCTGCAGTTTTGCCCCGGCAGGAGATGGATTGATGATGCCGCCGGTGGAGGGCCGCTGCAGGTTGATGTTGGTGCCGGAGGGGACCAGGTGCAGGTTGATGTTGAAAGTGCTAAATAACTGATTGTGGAGGATATTGATGTAAACCGGGATGACCTGCCCTTGTGGAGGGCAAAAATATTGCTTTTCGGCGAGTATTCGGTAATACTTGGCTCGATGGCGCTAACAATACCTTTCGGCCATTTTACTGCCGGTTTCGGGTTTTTGAACAGCCACCGGTACACAGATCATAACAAGGCAGTAAGATCGAACGAAATGCTAAGGAAATACAATGAATGGCTCGCGGGGAACGGACAGGGTAGCTTGCCGGGGAAGCTTGTTGATACCGGTGCATTGGGACGGGACCTTGACCGGGGATTGTTCCTTGAGTCGAATATTCCGCAGGGCTACGGCATAGGCAGCTCCGGCGCTGTGGTTGCCTCAGTATATCACAGGTACGCGGTTGAGAGGATGGATAGCAGCCCGGATGCTGATATCGGACGGCTAAAGGAACTGAAACGTATATTCGCGTTGATGGAATCCTATTTTCACGGCACCAGTTCCGGCCTTGATCCGCTGAATTGCTATCTTGGAAGGCCTGTACTTGTTGGGCCTGATGATAACCTGGAGGTTGCCGGCATACCGGGTGCTGATGAAGGCGGGGGTGCATCGGTTTTTCTGATCGATACAGGGCGCACCGGGAAGACAGCCCCGCTGGTGGAGTGGTTCATGAAGGAATACCTTGAGATGGGGTTTATGGAAATGGTGGACAATGTTATGATACCTGCTGTAAATGACAGTATAGCTTCGCTCCTGGAACCCGATATAAATCGTTTCTGGAGGTCGCTTGCCGGGTTGTCGGAATTCCAGCTCAGGAACATGAAGAAGATGATCCCCGGGGGTTATGAGCTGGTGTGGGAGAGGGGACTGTCAACGGGTGATTTCTACCTTAAACTGTGCGGGTCAGGCGGGGGAGGCTACCTGCTGGGGTTTACCCGCAATTTCCGTGAAACGGCTGCGATTCTTCGAAGGATGAAGCTAAAGGTGCTGCCTGTATATATGGATCCGGAAAGGTACGGGTGATCATGCTGTTGAAGCGGGATAGCGGACTTTAACGGGGTGCCACGCAGAATTCAGTGAATTGTTATTATATTTGCAGGCATTCAAACATCTTAATACTTAAATTGAAGTTTTAGTTATTACCGCTGCATCAGGGCGGTTTTCTGTCATAAATCATACATTGCATAATGGGAAAAAAACTCTCTTCTTTTGCAGCATGGATGGCCCAGATAAGGGCTAATTTCCTGGTGCTGGCTGTCTTTCTTGTGGGGATCGGACTGGCTATTACATGGTCATTCCTGCCTGATGCCGGCAGCAGTTTCAGCTTTTTGCACGGGGCCCTGATCGTGGTGGGCGTTGTGCTTGCCCATATCTCGGTTAACCTGTTCAATGAGTATTCGGATTATAAAAGCGGAATTGATTTCAACACGGTGCGAAGCCCTTTCAGCGGAGGCAGCGGTATGATGGTTTCAGGATATACAAATCCACGCGCGGTGCTGATTGCTGCAATTGCTACACTTGCTGCAGCCTCTGCAATAGGTGTTTATTTTGCGCTTGTGGCACACTGGAGTATACTGGTAATTGCGGTTTTCGGGGGACTGACCATCGTGCTGTATACTCCCTTGCTTGCAAAGATGATGCTTGGTGAGCTTTTTAGCGGACTTGCGCTGGGTACGCTTGTTGTTATCGGTACATTCATTGCCATGACAGCATCTCCGGGGATGGCTCTATCGGAAGTTATCAACCGCGAACTTGTGCTGATCTCTATTCCTCCCGGCATACTAACCTCGCTGCTCCTGCTTATTAATGAGTTTCCCGACCTGGAAGCGGACCGTAAAGGCGGCAGGAACCACCTGGTTATCAGGTTTGGCAAGAAGGGTGCGGCATATATCTATGCTTTCGGGGTGTTCCTTACCTTTGGCATCATAATAGCGCTCCCCTTGCTGGGTATGGCATCGACATGGATCTACCTGGCGCTTATCCCGCTGCCGCTTGCCCTTAATGCAAGCTTTATTGCGATAAGGTACAGCGACGACAATAAAAGGATAGTTACTGCAATGGGCAATAACGTGATGACGGTCCTTGCTACCGACCTGCTGCTGGCTATTGCGATACTGATATAAGGGGGCCGGGATTTTCCCACCTTCTGCTGAGCCGGCTGTCTATGGCCGGCTTTTTTCGTGTGTGCCTTGCCGTCTGTTTTACCGCTCAGGTGCTAATTCATGCCGTTCGTCTTTTTTGCTTTCGTTTTAGTTGCTCAGGAGGGTTAATGTTTATAACTTAATGTAAGCGGATACTTTGTGCGCTAAGTGAAGTCATAACCATTAAACTTTATTATCATGAGATTTTTTTCTTTAATCATTGCTGTTACCATGGTATTTGTTCAGGGAATTACCGGGTACAGCGGGGTACGTTCGCCGGTACCGGTGCCGGTAGTGGTAGCGGTTTCGGAACCGGTCGCGGCAGCGGGCGGGTTGGTTGACCTGACCTTTTCTGCCGTTGAGGATATTGACTTTTATGCCGCGTATGCCGAAATAGACTTCAACAGCCGGATTTTTGAATTTGTATCTGTTGGATGCGGACAGCTCTGCGGGGAGGGACTGGCTACGGGGGGATTGCTGCAGGAGGGGAGGGCAGGGGTTTCTGTGACCCGCACCTCAGCGGCCGGGGAACCGGGAAACGGTTCCTTCATGGTGGTTACATTCAGGGTTGTCCCGGGGGCTGTTTCAGGGCCTGCCGGGTTTGCCTTTACCGGGCTTACATTCGTAAACTCTTATGGAGATGAGTTTCCTGCAGATGCTATCGATCCGGAAGGGGTGGATATTGAGGCTTCTGTTTCGAATCTTTTGCTGATTATGCCGGCTGTTACCACTGTACAGGAGGGAGAGCCGGTAATTGCCACTGTTTCGCTTTTTGCATCGGGACTGGGGGTGGAATGGGTCGATGAATGCCTGATAGGTGTCAGTTCGTCGTGCAGCGACCCGGCAGGCTGGGATGAAGCGGCATGGATACCTGCCGAATTTTCCGGTACGGATGATGATGGCAACATGGAGTTCCGGGCTGATATCGGATATATGCGGCCACCGGGTACCTGGTTTGTGGCTGTCAGGGCTTCGGCCGCCGGCAGTGACCATGTTTACGGGGGTATAACCGGTATATGGCAGGGAGCAGGGGACTGCGGCGGGATGGTGGTCCTTGAGTCTGCTCCTTACAGGTATACTATCGCCGGATGGGACTTCGACAGTGAATCTCTCAGGCCCTCGTCGTCTGTCCCTGCCAACCGCGATGCCCTTTTCTGCATTGAGGGGGCCAATATAACCGGGTTTGGTACGGGATACAGGGGGCAGGCGGCAAGGTCAACCGGATGGGAAGGCGGGTCAGGTAGCATGAAGTACTGGCATACGGAGGTATCGACTGTCGGTTTCTCCAATATTGAACTCTCCTCAAGGCAGTCCGGCTCCGCTACCGGTCCACGTTTTTTCTCGGTCAGCTACAGTACCGGCGGTGAAACATGGGAATACATTGAAGGTGGCGATATTGAAGTGGCCGGTTCGTGGGGCGTGGGGGTAACCGACCGGTTGCCTTTGCCTTTTGATGCCGGTGGACTGGAAGGTTTGCTGCTTCGGTGGGAGATGGTATCAGAAGAGAGTATCGGAGGGGGTCTGACGGGATCTACGGGCACTAATCTTATTGATGATGTGCTAATTACCGGCATTAATCCCGATCCGGTGATAACCACGGTGTACCCGGGCGACACAAATAATGACGGGGTGGTAAATGCCGACGATGTGCTCCCCCTGGGGGCATGGTGGCTATGCAAGGGGCCGCCAAGGGTGTGGGGTGTTGAAGGTTTTATGCCATATACGGTTGAGGAGTGGATCCCGGCCGGGGCTACATATGCAGATACCAACGGCGACGGGGTGGTCGACCACAGAGATCTTGTTAATGTGGGGCTTTATTTCGGAAGTAGTGCGGGGCCGCTTGTCAAGGATACATCCGGGCACCTGTCGGTACTGAATATCGATCCGTCTGAGATTGATGGTGCAGTGAGCCTGAATGTTGTACCTGCCGCTGAGGTAAGGCTCAGGGGTGTGGCCTTCAGTATTGAGATGCAAGGTATACCTGATGATATGTGGGAAATAAGGCCTGTATACCCGGTATCAGGGACTGAGGTTGAGGATGATGAATTTCTTTTATTTTCAGTATCGGAGGGGGAGCTTTATGAGGGCGCTTTTGTTTTAAAAGGCAGGGGAGAGGATGTAACGGCAGATATTCTTGCAGGCGTTGAGCTGGTTGTGGATAAAGGCTGGGAAGATCCTTTCATGGTGAAACTTAACCGGGTTACCGTCAGCTGCAGTGAAAACCCTGCAGGTGCGCCTGTAACCGCTGTGTTGTCGGCAACAGGGCCATTGTCGGCACCTCCGGTTGATGGAAGGGGGGGAGGGGGACTGCTGCCGAATCACCCGAACCCGTTCAGCTCTTACACGGTAATACCTTTTATAATTGATGAGTATGCAGGTGTGTCGGTAGAGATATTGTGTGTCCGGGGAAGGCTGTTACACACCGTATACAGCGGCTTTACAGGTGCCGGACAGTACAGTGCCGTATTTGACGGGTCATTACTGGCTCCGGGCGTATACCTGTGCAGGCTTGTTGTTTCCGGGCGCACTGCCGGGATAATCCGTATTGTCAGGGCCGGATGAACCGGGTATAGTGGTTGTGTTAACCGTCGTTATGAACAACAGGGCAACCCAGGATACTGCCCCGTGCCTTACCGCTCCTTTTCTCCGAGTGTGTAGACTATCTGTTTGTCCCTGAAGGTTATTTCGATCAGGCCGAGAACTATCAGATTCACAAGTATGGTGGCTGCCTTGCGGATGTTGATGTTTGCGATGCGCTGGAAGGCAGAAAGGGATATTGTCTCATTATCCCTGAGGTAATCAAAAAGTATCTTCTCTGTATCAGAGTATCTTACAAAGGTTCCTTTCGGACGGCTGCGCCTCTGCCATACCCTGATCATAATCTGGTTGGCCAGTATGTTCTCATCATTCACCCTTATATAGGCAAGCCATTTGCCATCTTCCGACCGGGCATAGTGGGGAGGGGAACTGCTTGCACCGATTTTCGCTTCAAGCACGGTTTTCCCGTCTGCATCCCATTGCCTTACCGAGAAATCCACTTCCGGCTTGCAGTACATTTTTGCAGCGGCTTCGAGCATATAATATTCCTCGTCAGAGCGCACCCCTGCAATTCTCCCGTTGTCTTTTACTCCTACGAGGAGTGTCCCGCCCCCGGAATTGGCAAATGCTGAGAGAGTACGGGCTATCTTTTTTGAATCGGATATCTCGAACTTGAAATCAAGCTTCTGCCCTTCGCCGCCGGCAATAAGATTTTTCAGGTAAGAGTGCATGACTGTGAGAAACGTTTGTTTACAGTTATTCCGTGGGGTGTGCCACCCTGAGCCTGCCGCTGTGTTCCCAGGCCAGGCCAGGGGGGGATGCCGTTGCCCTTAATTTTAACGCTTTTTACTTCTCATTGTTATTTCCGCTCCCGGCAAGGTCGTTAAGCAGCTCTCTCACACTTTCGACCGAGTCGGTGTAGTACCGTGCTTTGGTTGATTTGGTACCGACCTTGACAGTGATAGCATCACCGGGCATTGCCCCGAAGGTGTATTCATCAGTCCAGTCGTCGCCAAGCGCAATGATAAAGTCATATTCGCCGCCGGCTAACTGCTGTCCGGCAGCCCTTCCCTTGTTTATTCCGGAGTTTTTTACTTCAATGACCTTGTCGCCGTCCATTATTTCAAGGTTGAGGTTTGACACCAGGTCACGCAGCTCTTCCTTGAGCTCCCATGACCGGATCTCTCCAAGATCGGGATCGGCATGGCGGTAATGCCATACGAGTGAATAGTTCTTCTCTTCGAGCAGCGACCGGGGGGTGCGGTCAACATAAAAGCTTATGGTGGGACGTATTATTTCCATCCACTCCTTGTCTATCTTCTCTATCATCGACCAGTCTTCACCCTTTTCCCTGATCCATACCCCGTGCTCTGCAATAAAGGTAATATTGTCAAAATCAATGAACCATTTTCCCAGGGTCTCCTTGTCTCTGCCGCTTATGATCACGACATGGTTTTTATTGTCGCTCACCAGCGAATTGAGAATGGAATATAACTCCTCATCGGGCATTGCTTTCTGGGGATCGTTGTGAAAACCGGTGAGAGTACCGTCGTAATCAAGAAAGATAGCCCTCTTTTTTGCACCGGCGTACTTCTTGCAGAAATTTTCGGAAATCTTATGCGATACTTTCCTGGTAAGGCTTGTCTGCTGCAGCTTTTTTACGTTTTCCAGGCTGTTAAGTATGTCGCCGGCCCATTTGTCCTCATTATATACCTTTAACCTTTTCTGGAGGGCCTTAATTCTTTTTTTCTGCTCTTCCTCAGGCATATCAAGAGCTTCGGTGATAGCCGAGGTTATCTCAAAGCTATTGTAGGGATTGACCAGAAGTGCCTCGCTCATCTCTTTGGAGGCGCCTGCCATTTCGCTGAGTATCAGTACGCCGGTTTCCCCGGTTCGGGCGGCTACATATTCCTTTGCCAGTATGTTCATGCCGTCGCGCAGGGGAGTTACAAGTGCAATGTCTGAAATGGTATAAAGCTCGGTCATCTCCTCCCTGGTAACAGGGCGGTAGTAGTAGAGTACGGGCATCCAGTTCAGGGTGCCGAATTCACCGTTAATCCTGCCTGCCTGCTCATCCACCAGCCTTCTTTGATCCTGGTACTCGGCAACCACCTCCCTGGATGGTATGACAAAAAGGGCAAGGCTGACCTTTTCAAGGTAGCGGGGATTTTCTTTTAAAAACTGCTCAAAAGCTTCAAGCCTCTGGGGAATGCCTTTTGCATAATCAAGGCGGTCTATGGAAAGGATGATCTTTATTTGACCGTTTTCACCTGGTTCGGGTCCGAAGAGCCGGCCGAAGCCGTCTGACCGGTTGCCATTGCCCGGGTCCTGAATAGCGGCTGCTTCCTTTTGGATCCGGTCAAAGTCAATACCCATCGGAAAGTTGTCTATCTTGACAACCCTCTCATCCATCTTTACTGTATTGAGTATATTGTCGTATCCAAGCAGCCTCCTGACACAGCTCATAAAATGCCTTTCATAATCGAAGGTGTGAAAGCCTACCAGGTCAGCCCCGAGCATTCCCTCAATCAGTTCCTGCCGCCATGGGAAAATCCTCATTATCTCAAAGGAGGGGAAGGGGATGTGCATGAAAAAACCTATCGAGAGGTCGGGGTTCCTCTCCCTTATCATTTTTGGAAGAAGCATCAGGTGGTAGTCGTGGATCCATATCTTGTCGCCCTCAGCGGCAATTTCGGCAACGGCATCGGCAAATTTTTCGTTCACCTGCCGGTAACCTTCCCAGTAATTGAGGTTGAAATCACTGTATTGCGGGAAATAATGGAACAGAGGCCATATGGTCTGGTTGCAGAAGCCGTGATGATGGTTGCTTATCTCTTCGCTGGTAAGCTCTACAGGATGGCAGTCCTCATCCCGGTATTTCCTGTATATATCCGATTTCTCCTTGCCCTCTATTACAATATTTTCATTGCCGGTCCAGCCTACCCAAACAGACCTGCTGTATTTCGAGAATGCATTCAGGCTTCCCGAAATGCCTCCTGTCTTTTCTGTAAGGAAAGGCTTACCGTCAGTTTCTGCAATTTCGAATGGCAGCTTATTTGACACTATTATAAGTTTGCTCATATTGTATTTTTTTATTGTTTCAGTGAATTAAAAAACAGTGTTGTTAATAAAAAATGATATTATGTGAGGCCAAACTGCTTCAATATGTTGGTTTTTCTTTGCCAATTGTTTTATTTTAACCCCTTAAAGATCATTACTGTCAGTTACCTTCTCAATCGTTGCTGTGGAGGAAACGGACTTGTTAAATTATAAAATAAATATGCAAAAGTATAGTTTTGACGCGGTTATTTTTGATCTCGACGGTGTGATAACCCAGACAGCCCTTACCCATGCAGGGGCATGGAAAGACATGTTTGATGAGTATCTGAAGGAGCGTGAGAAAAAACATAATGAACCTTTCAGGGAATTTACCCATGCCGGCGATTACCTTCCTTATGTTGACGGCAAGCCCCGTTATAAAGGTGTTGAATCGTTTCTTAATTCAAGGAATATCGATATTCCTTTTGGAAGCCCCGGTGATGATCCGTCAAAGG
>SLRB01000374.1 GCA_007131165.1 Bacteroidales bacterium
TATGATGACTATTAAAGAGAACAAGGTTGTATCACTTACTTATGAACTCAGAGTTAATGATGAAAAGGGTGAGGTGGTCGAAAAAGTTGAAAAGGACGCACCCCTTACATTTCTTTTTGGGCGGGGAAACCTGCTTCCCGATTTTGAAACTAATATTGACGGGTTAAAAGAGGGAGACCCTTTCAGCTTTTTGCTTGAACCCGAAAAGGCATACGGACAGGTTTCAGAAGAGGCAATTGTAGATCTTCCAAAAAACATTTTTGAGGTAGAAGGTAAAATTGACGAAAATCTTCTTAAGGTTGGAAACAACATACCAATGCAGGACAACAGCGGCAACAGGCTGAACGGTATTGTCCTGGAAATTGCCGATGATACGGTAAAGATGGATTTCAACCATCCTCTTGCAGGTGACACCCTCTATTTTGAAGGTGAGGTTTGCGATATAAGGGACGCTACCGAAGAAGAAGTCAGTCACGGACATGTGCATCAGGGAGGAGGCACACATCCCTGCGGCGGCGGCGAGCCCGGAGCATAAAATGGCAATTGTAATTGTGGTCATTGATTTAGCTGCAACCGGCAATGAAAAATACTGTTTGCATCAGGCTAAATATAAACAGACGGGAATCCGGTTAAGGGTTCCCGTTTAGTCTGTAAACCTGTCCTTGATCTCCATCTGCAAACCATGCAATTTTTTTTTAACAAGATTGAAGAAATACACCCGCTCACGGAAGGAAGCAGAGAATCGCTTAAAAGTATATGCTACAAACAGATATTTTCCAAAAGCGATTGTGTTTTAAAGCATAATGAGATATGTAAAGGGATATACTTTGTTGAGCGGGGGATGCTCAGAATCTTTTATTATAAGCAAGGCAGGGAAATTACCGAATGGTTCGCTCCTGAACAAAATTTCTGCTTTTCCATTAACAGCTTTTTCACAAACACACCAAGCCAACTCATCATACAGTGCCTTGAAGAGTCGGAGATAGTGGTAATAACTAAAAATGGCCTGTCAGATCTTATTACATCTGATATAGAAATATCAAATTTTTACACAAAACTTCTCTCGGGATCACTCATCTGCTCGCAGGTGAGGATGGACTCTATACTATTTGAGACTGCTGCACAAAGGTACCAGAACCTAATTACCACAACCCCGACTATACCCCAAAGGGTCCCACTGCAATATATTGCAAGTTACCTTGGTGTAAGCCCCGAGACACTCAGCCGGATAAGGTCAAGAGTTAATTAATTGATATTAATCAAGACAACAACCGTTATTTCCGTTTATCTTTATATCTCATAATCGCCGGTAAAGCAGTTGCCACAATGCTTCAGGTAGTTTCCAGGTGTTGCAGTACAGAGCTGGCATTCCTGTTATAGCTGCTCTGTATGTATGGGATCATTGTTTGCTGCCGTCGTCAATTGTAGCTGGCACCACCTGGAATTTTAATTGCTTTTCAGGTGAATACCGGAAAGTATTAATTAATAATGTACAACGATGATCAGACAAAATTTGTTAAATTCACTTCTTTGTTCAATTATTCTGATTGCACCAGCGTTCACCGTTATGGCACAAACCTACAAACCAGGACCCCAGGATCTGGTATTCTTCTCAGGCGTGGATGAAACAAACCAGCCCTATTCGATTTATATCCCCGGCAACTATGACCATGAAAGGGCTTACCCGCTGGTAGTTTTCCTTCATGGAGCAATGTCAAACAACAGGCTTGGTTTGCGAAGGGTGTTCGGCCAGGGAAATATTCAGGGAGTGGACTTTATTACTCCCGGAAATGTGCCGGCTGAGACCGATCTTGAGGCTACAAGGTATTTTCCGGAGCTTCACCCGGTCGATTATATTGTAGCTGCTCCTTTGGCGCGTGGTACGGCCGGCTATCAGGGGATACCGGAGCAGGATGTTTATGACATGATCGACGACATCAAGTCAAGGTTCAGAATAGATGAGGATCGTGTTTACCTGACAGGATTGTCGATGGGTGGGGGCGGGACCATGTGGCTGGGACTGACAAGGCCCGATATCTGGGCTGCCATTGCACCTGTCTGCCCCGCAACACCGGCGGGAGCACTGGAACTGGCACCCAATGCACTTAACCTGCCGGTACACCTCTTTGTGGGTGATCAGGATTTTATCTACCAGAATTCGCTTGACTGGAAAAGGGATCTGGAAAATAATGGTGTTAACCTCCAGTATGTTGAATATCCCGGTATAGGCCATAACAGCTGGGAAATGGCATACGAAGATGCATATATATTTGACTGGTTCGGCCAGTTCAAAAGAGACCTGTTCCCCGAAAGGGTCGTGTTTACCACCAGACAATATAAATACAATAAAGCATACTGGGTTACGGTTGACAGGCTGACACCCGGCACAATGTCAAAGGTGGAGGCTGCATTTACTGCGCCGAATGCAATTGATGTTACCACCTCCGGTACAGGGGCTTTTTCTGTTCATCTCGAGGGTCATCCGCAGTTTGATCCCGGGTCACGGCTTACAGTGACTGTTGATGGAAGGACGTTCAGGTTACCTACTCCCGGGGTTGCCTCTTTCACACTTGAGGATGACAGGTGGGTAAACCGCAGGTACACACCCGGGCTTACCTCCAAAAGAAAAGGGGCAGAAGGGCCGGTAATTGAGGCAATGGCAGGAAATCACATATATGTGTACGGGACTGCCGATGATCCCACACAAGATGAGCTTGCAGCCAGGAGAGAGCAGGCAGCAAACGCGGCAAACTGGTCGGTCGAACGGGGTGCATGGGGCCGGGTGATGATATTCCCCCGGGTGCTGGCCGACAGGGATGTAAGGCAAAGTGATCTGGAGTATTCCAACCTTGTTCTGTTCGGCACAAGGGAGACAAATACACTTATAGATAAATATGCCGGAAGGCTGCCGATGCACCTGGATCCCGGTGACGATGAGCACGGACTGGTGTATATATTTCCTGTAAATGGCAGGTATGTGGTGGTAAACAGCGGACTGCCATGGTGGACGCCTACTGCTTCGGGCAGGCCAATCGGACCGGGAGGGGGCCTTGCAGCACTGCCGCCACAAAATGCCAATCTTTTCGGGATAGAAGATTTTCTGCTGTTCCACAAAACGCCCGACAACATAATCAGTAAAGGCAGATTTGATCATGAATGGCAACTGGCGCCTTTAAACATTGAGAAACTATCAAATTCGGGAGTAATAAATCTAAATAGCAACCAATGACAATTAACCCCTGAATGACAGATGCGAGGTGCGGAATGATCCCGATCGTCAAGCAAGGCAATTGATTATCTGATTATCAGGTAGGCAGATTCAGTCAGTTGGGTAACAGCTTAGATAAATGCAGTTTGGGTTTTATTCATAAGTTTGGTTTGAAGATCCCTGTCCGGAATGGCAGGGATCTTTATTTTAGATTCATATGCAAGTCTATTGCAAAATGACTGTTACTAACGCGAGACGAACAGTCCGCCCGCGGACAATCAAAAAGTTCACTGATTGAATGCAAACTAATTTGAAGTTGGTTTATATTGTTTATATTGCATTTGAAAAAATGCAGGAATATGTATAACCCGGAAAAACGTGATGGATATAAGGGACTTGCAGCAGGCCTGCTTATAATCGGGTTATGGCTGGCCGGGCTGGTGGTTTTTCTGCAGTTTGATCTTGCCACAGTGCCCCTGTATGTTGTAATTCCTGCGGTATTTGTCCAGATGTTCCTTTATGTGGGACTGTTTATTACCGCACACGATGCCATGCATGGTATTGTATTACCTCAGAATCTCAAAATCAATAAATTAATCGGGACAGTTGCTGTGTTTTTATATGCACTGTTCCCTTACAAAAAGCTTCACACCAAGCACTGGGACCATCATAAATTCCCGGCCAGTGAGAAGGATCCGGATTATCACGACGACAAGAAGCCCGGCTTTTTTCACTGGTACCTTAAGTTTATGACAACCTACCTTAGCTGGTGGCAGATACTCGGAATGGCGGCAATTTTCAATATACTGCACCAGGCACTGAACATACCCGTATCAAACCTGATCCTGTTCTGGGCCGTTCCTGCTCTTGCGAGTACTGTTCAGCTCTTCTACTTCGGCACCTATCTGCCTCACCGGGAGCCGCCGGGTGGGTACACAAACAGGCATAATTCTACCAGCAACGATTATCCTCTGATAATTTCGTTTTTCACCTGCTACCATTTCGGATACCACCTTGAGCATCATGAATTCCCTTACGTGCAGTGGTGGAAACTGCCAAAAGTGAGAAAGAACTGGGACAGGAAAGTCTCTTCCGGATAATGAAAACTTAGCGAAAAGGTAAAACCCTGCAATTCGCAGCCGGGGCCGAACCAGGATCAACCGGACTATCGCACCACCCTGTTCCGGGAGCCCGAAGTCAAGACCGGGGGAAACGGCAGGGCAAAGGTATCCTTCTTTACCTCAGACAAAGCATCCGTATACCGCATCACTATAGAAGGCATAAACCTTATAAAAACAATCCGCCCGGCTGTTATTCTGCCCTGGGATCGGGGCGGGAGGGGAGGCGGGCCATCTTGCGAACTTCAACCGAGGGAAAACCAAACTCAACGGTTACTTTGCCCTCGATAAGATAGACACCGGGCCCTGTGAAGGGGTATTTTTTCAGCACCGGCGGAAAATTCACCGTATCAAAGAATTCACCCTTCTCATCAAGGAAGCAGCCGAACTGCATGATCTCCTTTCTAACAGTGCGAACATACTTGGTGGTAATCAAGTCGCCCACCATTCGCACCGTCCTGCCGTTAACGGTCGGGGTATTGCGTGCTGTTTGTGTAGCACTGCGATTGCCTGGTGAGGCGCTGTTGCCGGTGTGAAGATCGGCAGCCTGGCTGCAGCCATTACCGGCCGGGATGCCCTCTGCTGCTCCGGCAGAATTGCTACTGCCGGCATGAAGATCGGCCGCCACGGCGTTGCCGCGGTAGGAGGTTTGCAGCATGTCGAAGCGTGACATGGTGACGGGAAAACCAAGCAGTTCGGTCTCATCCCAGGCATCTTCGAGAAGCGAGTCGTTCATCGGGGGCAGCCTGAATGTTTTTGCACCCTCGCTGAACAATTTCCTTCCAATATGCACCCTCTTCTCTTTCGTGGTAAGAAAATGGGCCTCCCAAAGCAGCTCCTTTTTGGTTTTACCGGTAAAACGGAATGCCCCGCAGCGGATCAATATCTTCACCTGCTCAATACCCGCGGGTACCCGTTCAAGAAAATCAGCCAGACCCCGATACTCCCCGTAACGCTGCCTTTCGGCCTCAACCTGCCTGCCAGTATGGGCCTCCAGACTTTTAAGGTGTATAAATCCTAGAAATATAACATCATCCTTAATGCTGGTCATATATCTCCCCCTGTTCACGCATGGCAGCTCTATGGTGGCGCCGTAACGCCTGGCTTCGTTCACGTAGACCCAGGTACGGTAAAAACCCCCGAAATTATTGATCACCGCCACATGAAACTCGTGGGGGAAGTGGGTTTTAAGGTAAAGGCTCTGATAGCTCTCCACAGCGTAGGATGCGGAATGCGCCTTGCAAAAGGCATATCCGGAAAAAGATGCTATCTGCCTCCATACCTCGGCGGTAAGCTCAATGGGATAACCCCTTTCGCGGCAGTTATCGAAAAAACTGTTCTCTATCCGCTCAAACTCTTTTCGCGAGCGGAATTTACCCGACATGGCCCGGCGCAGTATGTCGGCATCGGCCAGATCGAGGCCAGCGAAATGGTGCGCTATCTTTATCACATCCTCCTGGTACACCATTATCCCGAAGGTCTCGCCGAGCTGCTTCTCAAATACCGGGTGCAGGTAGCTGAAAGAGTCCGGGTTATGGAAACGGTGTATATACTCCTTCATCATCCCGCTCTTTGCCACCCCCGGCCTGATGATAGAGCTCGCAGCCACCAGCCTCAGGTAATCCCTGCACCGGAGCTTCTTGAGCAATCCCCTCATGGCCGGCGACTCAATATAGAAGCATCCGATTGCCTCACCCTGGTAAAGCCTTTCGTTTATCTCCGGATCATTCTTGAACTCATTTACCCTGTGCACATCAATCTTCTGCTTACGGTTCTCCCTCACGATATCTACACATTCGCCGATATGCGCAATGCCCCGCTGGCTCAGTATATCAAGCTTCTCAAACCCGATCTCCTCGGCCACGTACATGTCCCATTGCGTTGTAGGGAAACCCTTTGGCGGCATATCGAGGGCGGTGTAGCAGGTGATCGGCTCTTCAGAGATCAGCACCCCGCCGGCATGGATGCTCCGGTAGTTAGGAAAATCGATGATCTGCCGTCCATAGTCAAAAATCCTTTTTGTCAGGTCGTTCTGCAACAACGGGTCGCCGGGGTTGTCCACCAGTGCGTCTATATCGGCTTTCGGCATCCCGTAAACCTTGCCCAGTTCACGTATTATTGAGCTGTCGCGGAAGGTGTTGATTGTTCCCAGCAGGGCGGTATGCTCCCTGCCGTACCGCTTGAATATGTAGTCGAGCACCTCGTCGCGCTCCTTCCATGAGAAATCAATATCGAAGTCAGGGGGACTCGTACGCTGGGGATTTATGAACCGCTCAAAATAGAGGTTCAGCTCTACCGGGTCTATATCGGTTATTCTCAGGCAGTATGCCACTATGCTGTTGCCGCCGCTGCCCCTGCCTACATGATAAAAACCGCGGTGCATGGCATAACGTATTATGTCCCAAGTAATGAGAAAATATGATGAGAAACCGAGCCTGTCTATCACCTCAAGCTCCTCGCGCACTCTCTGTGCCGCCTTTCTATCGTTGCCGTACCTGTACTTCAATCCGTCACCGGCCAGCTTCTCCAGCAGCAGCCTGTCGTCGTAGCGGCTCCCGGTAAAGGTCCGTTTGTTTTTGGGCGTTGATCTGTTGAAAGGAAAGCTGCATTTGGCCAGCAGGGCAGAGGCATTCAGCAGCAGCGGGGGATTGGCGGCATATACCCTTTTCATCTCTTTGGGCGAAAGGAAGTATTCCATCCGGTTCGCCAGGTGCCTCTCCTCAAGCTTGTCCAGCAGCGTATTCCGGTCAATTGCCCTCAGGTGCCTGTGAAATTCGTAATCTCCGGCGGAAGCGAAAGCAACCGGGCAATGGGCAAGTAACCTGCTGTTGTATTTGTGATATTCGGCGGGCCATAGCTTTCCTGCCTCCCAGGGGCGGATGCCGATATATTCGTTATCCCTGAGCCGGGAGACTGGCACGCTGCCGGATGCATAAAGGACATAAACATTGTCGAACGGTGGGGCGGAGGAGGAGAGGGGTTTGTGCTGCAGGTTATGCCCGGTCAGGTGACGGTTGATCTCTTCCATACCCAGCTCATTGGCCGCGATGCAGGTATAGAGGTAATGGCCGCCTGACCTGAATTCCATGCCGCAAACAGGTTGGATGTTGTTCTTCAGGCACAGATCGGCAAAATCGAAACATGCGCTGCTGTTATTTATATCGGTAAGCGCAAGGGCGCCTATATTTCTCTTCCCGGCCTCCTCCACCAGTTTTTCTACCGGCATGGTACCGTAAAGCAGGCTGTAATATGAGCGTGCGGTGTAAAGCATATAATATATTATATGTTGACTGCCCTTACCACGGCCCTTTTCCCGAATCTCCTTTTCAGCCGGTCGACCGTCATGTAGAGGTTCACAATCCCGGGAGTGTCTTCAAACAGGTTAAGCTGCTGGGTGCCCTGCACCAGGTGGGTGAAGCGCACCCCGATAAGCCGTATAAGCAGGCGCCGGCTGTAGATCCTGTCAAACAGTCCGCCGGCAATCTCTATCAGTGTATGGTCAAAGGATGTATAGGGTATCCGCTTTTGCAGGGTATGTGTATCAAAATTGGCGTAGCGCAGTTTGACCGTTACGCAGGAGGTGAGCTTATGCTGCGACCTAAGCTCATAGCACAGCTTTTCGATCATTCCCGCCAGCAGCGCCCTCAACATCTTGACGTCGGTGGTGTCCTGCTCAAAAGTGCGTTCGGTGCTGACCGATTTCTGTTCCCAGTAAGGCTCTACCGGGGTGTTATCAATGCCGTTGGCCCTTCGCCATATCTCCGTACCGTTCTTTCCCATCACCCTCTCCATCAGCTCTGGCGGCATCTGCCGAAGGGTAGATATGGTATCAACACCCATTGCCCGAAGCATACGGAAGGTCTTTTCGCCAACCATCGGGATCTTTTTGATAGAAAGAGGGGCCAGAAACAGCGGCACCCGGGGCCTTTGCACATAAAGCTCACCGGCAGGCTTGGCCTCTCCGGTAGCTATCTTCGCCACGGTCTTGTTGACCGACAGCCCGAATGATATAGGCAGTCCGCTCTCTCTCATGATCCTCTGCCGCAGCTCACGGGTCCACTTATAGCACCCGAAAAAACGGTCCATGCCGCTTATATCGATATAGTGCTCATCGATAGATGCCTTTTCGAAAACGGGGGCGCTCTCGGCAATTATATCGGTAACCGTGTTTGAGTACCTGTTGTAGCTTTCCATGTCGCCCCTTATCACAACCGCGTCGGGGCAAAGCATCCGGGCCATCTTCATCGGCATTGCCGAATGCACCCCGAATTTGCGGGCCTCGTAGCTGCAGCTTGATACCACGGCACGGTCGGAAGTGCCTCCTATCAGTATCGGTTTACCCTCCAGGCTGCTGTTCTGCAGCCTCTCGACCGACACGAAGAAACTGTCCAGATCCATATGCACTATATCGCGGTTTACAGTATCCACTTTTTACTCCTTTAGCTTATATCACTTTTTTAACATCTTCAGCCGGTTACTCACCGATGCCCCCCTGACCTCAGGAAGCCGGCGATCTGTCTCCGCCTCCTTTAACCAGTCGGCCTATCCATAAAAAGCATTATTTTACCGGCCAAGAGGTTGATATTAAACAAAAATGCACTATATTTGACTATTAAATAGTCAAAATAGCGACTATAATTTAGTAAATTTGTTCGACAGAATAAAATTCCGGCCGGAAATTTTTGTTCTCCGGCCCCAGTGATGGGGGAAGCCTGTAACAGGGGCGGGAGGGAGGCACGTGAAGCCCGCATCAGCCTTTGGCAGACAAAAACCTGACCGGCAGGTCTGCGGTAACATAAAAGAATTCATAATGAACTTCTCATCAAACATCAAGCACCTGCGCAGACGCAGGAGAAAAACTCAGGAAAATGCAGCCTTTGCGCTGGGAATGAAGCGCAGCACCCTGAACAACTATGAGAATGGCCAGACCGTGCCCAACGCCTCTGTGCTGCTGGCCTTTTCCGATTACTACAAAATAGCTGTCGATACGCTGTTACGAATAGATCTGTCGCGGCTTTCGGAGTACCAGCTTTCGGAGCTTGAGAGGGGCAATGATGTCTATATCAGAGGTAGCGGACTGCGTGTGCTGGCCACCACCGTCAACAGCAGCAACGATGATAACATAGAGCTGGTAAATGAAAAGGCCAAAGCCGGATATGTTACCGGCTATGCCGATCCCGAATATATTAAGGAACTCCCGGTATTCAGCCTCCCGTTCCTTTCGGCAAACCGCAAGTACCGTACCTTCCAGGTAAGCGGCGATTCAATGCTGCCCTTGCCCGATGGTTCATGGATTACAGGAGAGTTCATAGCCGACTGGCACGGGATTATAAGCGGAAAGCCTTATATTGTACTCACCCTTAACGACGGCGTGGTGTTCAAGATAGCCGACAACCTGATAGGGTCGGAGGGGGTTCTGAGGATGTACTCCCTGAACCCCTTCTATGAGCCGTATGACCTGCCGGTGGGGGAGATAAGGGAAGTATGGCGCTTTGTAAACTTTATCAGCACCGAGCTGCCGGCCACCGAAACCAGTGATGAAGCAACACGGCGCATGGTAGCAGAACTAAGGAACGAGCTGAAAATGATACACCGAAAGCTTGATAAGAATCGCTGACTTTTAAATTTAATTACAATATGCGCAATATATTTGAGGGCGATAATATTGTTCCTTCCCATTTAAAAAAGACAAACAGTTTTTCTGCAGGATTCAATATTACTGTAGCCTGCAATTTTAATTAGCCAAATTATTTTCTTCTCATTACAACCCTTCCTAATTTGACTGCCATCACTAACGGTTATAACATAAATGCCGTTTGTCCATGTTTCGCAATTAATTGTACGTTCCTTTACTCACATGGCTGTCCATAAAATGCAGTTTTAGGATACTTTTTCTTTTTTTGTTTCGCCATAATGATAAAGAAATTCAGGGGCGAAATCAGCTCCATTTTCCCACTGAATCGTAAAGGGATTCAGCGTAAATCTTTTAAAAACACTTATATCTTTCAGTGGTTCAAAAACTTCTCCCCATAGTTCATTTTCAAGGTCTATGGTTTTTTTCCGGCCATCGCTGAATTTGAAAGCAATCTTATAGCCTTCAAAATACTTTGCTTCAGTTACTTTTATTAATTCCATTCAAATTTATTTCAGCGGTTCTATTTTATTTAAGTGTTTCCGTTGTTCAATCAACCTCCAGTTCTCCAGCAATTCATCCTTGTGCAAATCCATCCATTCGTAAATAAGGTTAATCGCTCTTCTAGGCAATGTTCCTCTTACTATTCCATAATTAATTTCAACTATTGCCTCAAAATCCTGATATTTAACATGGAAATGTGGTGGAGCATGCTCATTATAGAACATGTAAATTATTATCCCATAAAATCTGGAAATTTCCGGCATTTACTGTTTTTAATTAACAAAGATACAAATTATCAACTTTAAATTGAAACGGTTATGTTGCCCTTAAGGGTACTTTTTATTGGTATTTAAAACCATTTTAACCAGGTTTTATCATTGTCCCGAAAAAAGTGAGGCATGAAAACGTTTTTTATTTAGGGAAGTGTGAGGCTAAGGCGGACTTAACACAAAATTTCAATAAGTTTGTTACCGAAAATATACCTAAAATCAAAACCTCCCAAACCGGGAGCATAAAAAACGACGTATGAAAGTACTACTGGTTAACGGCAGTCCTCATGAGAAAGGATGCACTTACACGGCATTAAGCGAAATTGCCGATACTATAGAAAAACAAGGTATTGAAGCAGAAATTTTCCAGGTCGGCACCGAACCGGTCTCCGGATGTCTGGGATGCGGTACATGCAGGAAAACAGGCAGATGCGTGATTGACGATGTAGTAAACGAATTCCTTGATAAAGCAGAAAAGGCTGACGGGTTTGTCTTTGGCTCTCCTGTGCATTTTGCCGCCGCATCAGGCATGCTGACCTCGTTTATGGACAGGGTATTCTATGCAGGCAGGAACAGGTTTGCCCACAAGCCCGGTGCATCAGTGGTGAGCTGCCGCCGGGGTGGAGCAACCGCAACCTTTGACCAGATCAACAAGTATTTTACAATCAGCAACATGCCTGTTGCAGGTTCCCAGTACTGGAACATGGTGCACGGCAACACCCCCGACGAGGTAATGCAGGACAAAGAGGGCCTGCAAACCATGCGCACCCTTGCCCGTAATCTTGCCTGGCTGCTCAGGTGCATAAGGGCAGGGAAGGAGGCCGGGATAGAAATACCTGCACCGGAAAAACCTGAAAGGACAAATTTTATCCGCTAAACGATAATAGTGCCTTGAAGCTTGAACCATGGACGCTGGGATTCCTTGCGATTATTGTTGTCTGCGGAAAGCTTTGAAAACGGTCACACGTTAAGCACTTCCAGAACTGAAAGTCTCTGCAACCCGGTAAACCGGGCCCTCAGGCCGGAGTTCGCTGTTGTACAGGTTGAAACAGTTTACGGTGAAGTCCGCTTCAAAAGGGTTTGCCAGCCTGATCTCCTCAGATACAACCCTGTAATCCTGCGGCAGCAGCCACTTTATCCGCGAAAGCGTAATATGGGCCTTCAGCTTTTCACTCACCCCAAAAACTGAGGCGATTTTATCGTACAGTTCACACAGCTCTTCAGACTCTTCAATTTCCAGCCATATAAGCCTGGGTTTCCTTTCGGGGAAAAGCCTGATCTCAGTCGTGGTCAGTTTGA
>SLRB01000244.1 GCA_007131165.1 Bacteroidales bacterium
GTAATTCTGGTAACTCATTGCCAGGAACCCGGAAGTTTTGTTATTGTCGGTATCAGACTGAGTTTTGAGGTATGTCTTGTAGTTCCTGTAACTCAGCAGGGCTATTGATCGTGCTGCTGCCATTCCACGTCTCCCGGCACCAGGGTTGTTCTCCTGCCAGGTCTGGTCGGCCATGATCGCAAGCCTTTGTGACTGGCTGAATGCAATACTCCAGGGAGAGGCCTTTGCATGATTTGCTATGCATATAAGGTGGTCGTGCAGCCCGGGTTTCATTATAACCCACTCCAGTGCCTGATGCCCCCCTGTTGAACCACCTATAACAGTGTGTATTCTTTTTATGCCCAGGTGGTTTCTTAATATTTCGTGCGCATTTACCATATCCCTGATAGATATTTCAGGGAATGAATGAAACCAGGGGGTGCCTGTGCGGGGGTCTGTCGAGAGTGGGCCCGTGGATCCGTAGCATGACCCTATCTTGTTGGCGCATACTATAAAATACCGGGAGGGGTCATAAAAGCGACCTTCGCCAACCAGCCCTTTCCACCAGTCCGCTACATCTGAATTGGCTGTAAAGGCATGACACACCCATATAATATTGTTTTCTGATTGATCTGGATCTCCGTAGGTATGATAGGCAATATCAACAGATGGGAGTACTTCTCCCGATTCTAGTTTGAATGGCTTGCCGTGATGATATACCTGGAACCGTCCGTCTCCCATTTTTGTGCTCAAAATTAATGTAAACATTTAAAAATCCCAATGCAGTATCTTCCTGCAAAAAAAAACATAAATTTGAATTGAAAAATAACCGAAATATATGCTTGAATTTTTTTCATCTTGATTGTGTGTAATTTAAGCTGAAAAAATTCATGTATATTTGTAAAATGGGCAGGCATAAAATTATGCTTTATTCGCCGGTAATATCTTCCCGTTTGAGATATGTTGCCATGCAGATGGTATCAATGATACCAGGTACCGATCTGATCTTATCCTCAGATAAGGAAGAAGCTCTCTCTGCCCCGTATCCCCTGCTCAACTATTCTCATGAAAGGTTTGATGGAGCCGTTAATATTTTGCCTGATGGATTATGTGAAGAGACGGGAGTCAGGGATATTGATGCAAAGCCGGTTAGTTTTAATGGGAATACCGTGCTCTTTGCCTCTCAGGGAGATGATGACATGGGTTTTGACCCTTTTGCCGCCTCATTTTATATGCTCAGCCGTTATGAGGAATATCTGCCCGCACGGAAAGACATCCATGGACGTTTTCAATGGAAAAACAGTATGGTCTCACGTTACGGCCTTGAGGAAGAGCCCCTCGTCGATCAATGGGCAGCAAAACTAAGGAAGGCACTTGTAAAACATTACCCGGCCGTATCATTCCCCGAAAGGGAATTCAGGATCATCCCCACAATAGATATTGATATCCCCTGGGCTTACAGGAACCGCAGTTTTTGGCGCACTTTGGGCGGATTTGCAAGGTCGGCATCAAAAGCTGATACTGCTGCTATGATGGAGCGCTGCCGGGTTATTTTCATGGGAAAGAAGGATCCCTTTGATACCTATGAATATATAGAACAAATACACAGGCAGTCAGGAATTCAGGCCGTTTTCTTTTTCGCTGCCGGCAGATACAGTAAATATGACAAGTCTGCATCTCTTTCTAACCCGGCTTACCGGCAGATGATAAAAAATATTTCTTCTGAAAACAGGTGGGGCATACATCCCTCATACCGTTCTTACGGAGATCCGGCACTGCTAAAAGAAGAGTGTGAAGTACTGGCCGAAATAACAGGCTGCTACCCGGTAAGGAGCAGGAACCATTACCTGAGGTTCTCGTTCCCTGACAGCTGCAGGATGCTTGAAGCAACCGGGATCAAGGAGGATTACACCCTGGGTTGGGCCGAAATGACCGGTTTCAGGGCAGGAACATGTACACCTTTCAGGTTTTATGATCTGGAAAAGGAGGAAGCCGGAAGCCTTGTTTTGTACCCTTTCCAGATAATGGATGGTACTCTGTGCGATTATATGAAGCTGAGCCCTGCCCGGGCTAAAGTGCAGGCGTTGGATATTGCTGCCAGGGTACGCTGTGCAGGAGGTACCCTGATAACCCTGTGGCATAATGAGTCTTTATCGGAAAGCGGGAGGTGGAAAAACTGGAAAAATGTATATATTGATCTAATAAGGACAGTGTCCCGATGGAAGGAGAAATAAGGTATCTAACCGTAAATCAGATAAACAGGGATGAGTGGGACGGCAGGTTAAGGTCCTCAGCCAACAGGAGGATTTATGCCAGTTCGACGTTCCTGGATATTTTTGCTCCTGGGTGGGAGGCCCTTGTAACCGGTAACGGCGATGCTTTTATGCCACTTACAAAGAACAGGAAATGGGGTATTGATTACCTTTACCAACCTATATTTGTTCAGCAGCTCGGGTGTTTTTTCAGGGAAGGCTGTTCAGGCGATATCAAACCGTTCATGGACCGGATTTATTCTGCTTTCAGGTTTGCCGATATTGCGCTTAATGAGATGAACTCTCCCGGTGAAGCCGGATATCGCTGTTCCAGGATGAAAAATTTCCTGCTTGGGCTTGATCGTCAATATGAGGATCTGGCGGCCGGGTATGATACTAATACACGCAGGAATATCCAGAAGGCCGGTAGGTTACGCACAGTGTTGAGGCCGCATTCCAGAGCCGGTGATATTGTAAAATTATTTTCAGGAAGTGCGGGCAGGCTTTATCCAGGTATTCGCAGGGGAAACTACCTTAAGCTTCAAAGACTTCTTGAAAAAGGACTCGATAACGGTTTTATTGAGATCAGAAATGCATTTACTCCTG
Source organism: Bacteroidales bacterium (assembly GCA_007131165.1). Lineage (GTDB taxonomy): Bacteria > Bacteroidota > Bacteroidia > Bacteroidales > PUMT01 > PXAP01. Next base: position 2,838 of record SLRB01000244.1, read on the forward strand.
GTGGTACAATGCTTGCCGCCTTGTGCCTTTTAAAGGACTTCGACCGTTATGTTTTCTATTTTTCAGCCAATACAGACCAGGGCAGGAAGCATGGTGCGATGTTCCTTCTTGTTGACAGTTTTATAAGGCAATATGCGGGGAGTGGAAAGATTTTTGATTTCAACGGTTCGGTAAATCCTGGTACGGCGAGATTCTATAAGGGGTTTGGTGCAACTGCCGCCTTCTACCACCGTGTCGGCCATAACAGGTTATGGTTCCCGGCAAACCTGCTGAAA
>SLRB01000302.1 GCA_007131165.1 Bacteroidales bacterium
CCGTGCGGTACCAAGCCACCCCGTGATAGACCCGCGAGCCGATCGGGTCGTCGGGGTCGTCGCGGGGCAACTGCTCGCCCCAGGGGCCGGTGACTTGGATGGTTGACCACTCGAGGTTGCGAGCCGCCTGCGGGTCGAACCAGCGGGCATCGGCCCCTTCGCCTTCGGGATCCAGGAGGAAGCCCCACTCCGCGGGCAAGGGGGTGACGCCCCTTTCCGGCTCGAGCAAGCCGCGGTATTCGGCGTCGGGCGGGCCGAGGTACGGCAGCATCCTCCGCCTGTTCTGGTCGTGGAACTCGTGGATGGCGCTCACGGCGAAGGTGCCCATCTGCTCGTCGAGGATGCGGTCGCGGGCGTCGGTGGCTTCGATGGCGCGGGCGATGATGTGCGGCGTGTCAGCGCCTCCCCTGCGCATGTCGGCAATGGCCTGGATGGCCTCGGCTTGGGCGCGGACGAACTTAAGCCCCGTCTCGGCGAAATCCAGCCGGCGCCGGAAGAGTTCCGCGCGGGGGCCGTCCGCCGCTGCGCGGGCCTTCCCGATCAGGCCGCCCATCTCGTCGAGGAACTCGGCGTTGTAGACTTCGGGGAGAACCCCGACGACTTGGCCGCGATCCAGCCCGGAGGCACGCCTCCCCCTTTCGGCCCACGCCTCTTCCAGCGCGTCGTAGTAAGCGACCATGTGGGGCGCGGCTCCTTCGCCGAAGGCGCGCTCCGCGTAGTCGCGGACCACCGCCCCGGCGTCCTGGCGCGGATCCCAGTTGAACTGGGCCAAGGCGTAGTACTGGAGGCCCTGCGTGGCCCAGTGGTGGAACACCGAGTCCACGTCCACGCCGGCGAGGTTGTCGGCCATGATGGCGTAGGACTCCCCCGTGCGGCGGAGCATGAGCAAGGGCATGCCCCATGACCCGTGGAAAATGTTGGGCCGCCAGAAGAGATGCTCCGTCTGCCGCGCCCAACCCTGCCACTCCTCGCCCGGCCAGCCGACGTATCCGACCATGATGTTCGGCTCCAGGGTATGGATGAGCGGCGGATGGCGGTAGCAGACGTAGGCCCAGACCCCCACGTAGGCCTCGCGGCCGGGCAGCCGCTCGCGCAGGCCGCGGGCGAGGATGTTCCAGAACCTCACGTAGCGGTCGGTCAGGGAGACGTATTCTTCCCTGTGGTTGCGCCAACTCAGGGTGATGGGCGGGCCGTCGGGCGCGTCCCAGGAGCGGCACGTCTCGCACCAGCACTTGCCCGACAGTGCGCTGTCGTTGGGCGAGGCGCTGACGACCAGGCGCACCGGTTGGGCCTCGAGGTGCTCTACGGCGTTCTCGATCCACTGTTCCGCCACGGCGGGGTTGGAGACGCAGAGTTTCGCGCGTCCCGGGCTGGGGAAAGGATCCCGCGTGCCGTCGTACTGTTGGGCAAAGAACTCCGGATGCTCCTCGGAATACCGTTCCCACCAACGGCCGAAGGCGTGGCCCGCCTGCATCATGCGGAAGTGGTTGCTGCCCCGCTGGCGCCGGTGCCAGTCGCTTGCGCCTTGGTCGAGTTGCCTGGCGATCGTCTCGACTTCCTCTCTGCTGCGCGGGCCGCGGTAGGATTCCACGCTCCCCGCTCCCCCCCGGTGGTTGACGATGCGCAACTGACGCTGGCGGGGGGGCGCGTGCCTGTAGGTGAACTCCTCGACGCGGACGGTCGGGCTTTCAATGACGTCCTCGCCCAGTTCGCCCGGCCACAGCCAGCGCACGTCCAGCACCTTCTCCAAGAACTCGTACACGGCCATACTGGTGCCTGCTTGGCGCACAGCCCCGTTGAAGGTCTGGTCATGGCCCAAGATCAGCACGTCCTCCCCCCGGCAGGCGAGAAGGACTTCCTCGTACTTGGGAACCGAAAGGTCCACGCCGGGGAAGCGTTCCTCCAGCCCTTCGTGGCGCCCCACCCAGATCCTCGCGGGCGCGTCCGTTTCCTCGGCGGACGCCACGACCGGCAGGCGCGCGCCGGACATGCGCTCCACGATGCGCACGAGGTCATCCACCGCCGCGGCGGTCGGCCCGGGCAGCCCGGGGGCGACGACCACCGCCGCGCGGGGCTGCCCGTCCTCCGCTAGGGTCGCCCCTTGGGCCACTCCCAAAAGCGCGAGCACCGCGAAGCATCCGGCCGCGGACAACAGCAACAATTCATGCAAGGCTCTCGTCTTCATCATCCGCTTCTCTCTCTTCTTCCCCGAAATGAAGGGCAGGGCGTTTCCCCCTATAGGGAACGACCAAGGAGCCTATTCCGGCTCGATCCGGGAGCGGAGATCTTCGCTCGGCGGGCCGAGGTACGGCAGCATCCCCCGCCTGTTCTGGGCGGTGTACTCGTGGATGGCGCTCAGGGCAAAGGTGCCCAACTGCTCGTCCAAAATCCCGTCGCGGGCGTCGGTGGCTTCGATGGCGCGGGCGATGATGCGCGGCGTGTTGCCACCGTCCCTGCGCAGGTCGTTCAGGGCCTCGACGACCTCGGTTTGGGCGCGGGCGAACTCAAGCCCCGCCTCGGCGAAGTCCAGCCGGCGCCGGTAGAGTTCCGCACGGGGGCCGCCTGCGGCCGCTGCGCGGGCCTTCCCGATCAGGTCGCCCATCTCATCGAGGAACTCCGCAGTGTACACTTCGGGGAGAGCCGTGATGCGCTCCCTGCGGCCCAGCCCGGAGGCGCGCCTCCCCCATTCGGACCACGCATCCTCCAGCGCCTCGTAGTAGGCGGCCATGTGGGGCGCGGCCCCTTCGCCGAAGGCGCGCTCCGCGTAGTCGCGGACCAGCGCCTCGGCGTCCTGGCGGGGATCCCAGTTGAACTGGGCCAAGGCGTAGTACTGGAGGCCCTGGGTGGCCCAGTGGTGGAACACGGAGTCCACGTTCACCCCGGCGAGGTTGTCGGCCATGATGGCGTAGGACTCGCCCGTGCGGCGGACGGAGATCACGGCGGGGAAGCCCCAGGATCCGTGGAAAATGTTGGGCCGCCAGAAGAGATGGTCCGTCAGCCGCGCCCAACCCTTCCACTCCTCGCCAGGCCAGCCGACGTATCCGACCATGATGTTCGGCTCCAGGGTATGGATGAGCGGCGGATGGCGGTAGCAGACGTAGGCCCA
>SLRB01000359.1 GCA_007131165.1 Bacteroidales bacterium
GACTACGGGAAATGCCTTTTTTGTGGCCAGTGCCAGGAGCACTGCATTACCGGGAAGGGTGTGGCTCTTTCCGACAAGATCTTTGACCTGGCGGTAACCGACAGAAAAGAGGTTGTCGAATACCAGGAAAGGGATCTCCTGGTGTGTGAAAACTGCAGTGCGGTCATTACCACCAGGCAGCACCTCTTTTACCTGCACAGTAAGCTGGGCCCGAAAGCGTTCGCCTCAATTCTGAACCTGAACATGCTGAATGAAAAACTCCGGCTTGAAGATCCCTTAAAAACTGAAGTTCCGGTAATAGACCATTTAAAAAGGAAGGATATGTTCAACATACTTTGCCCCGACTGCCTGAGGGAGGTCCAGGTAAAAACTCTTGGCCCATGAACATGAGACTGGAACATAAACTGACCCTGGGCCAGATCATGGCAGGGAAAGATAAAACGATACTCTTTGCCGGTGTAGGTAATGTCCTGAAGAAGGATGACGGCGCCGGGGTACATATTGTTGCAGGCATCCGGAATACTGGCCGTATATCAGGCCTACCGGTTGAGATGGGGATTGAGAACCATATAGGAAAGATCAATTCTATTTCTCCCGATATTCTGGTAATAGCCGATGCAGTGGATTTTGGCCGTCAGCCTGGTTTCTGGTGCATTGCTGAGGTAAATGAGCTGGCCGATCTCACTACGGGTACACACAGTATTTCATTTGCAAAAATATCGGAACTGTTTCACATGCCGGTGTATATCCTGGGTATTCAGCCTTCTTTTGTAAGTTTTGGCGAAGAGATGAGTGAACCGGTAATAAAAGCGGTAAAGAATATCAGAGAACTGATAAACTCATTATCCGGAAGCTGCTCAGCGACAAATCCAGCAAACCATATGGAAAGGTCAACTAATTTCTAACAAAAACCGGAGGTAACAATGGAGTATGACTATCATTGCACAGTATGCAGGGGACACCTGAGAATAGGAGACAAACTTGTATTTTCTGCCAAAACCAGGGATAACAAGCATGGCCTCATCTTTCTCAGCCCCGAATTAGGTAACTACACGACCGAGCATCATCCCGCCTTCGACATTCAGGAAGGTGAAGAGTACCTTTTCTACTGTCCCATCTGCCATGCAAGACTTAACCACACAGAAAACGAAAAGCTTGTCAGGATCTTCATGGTAGATGAAAAAGGTGCTGAATATGAGATCTTCTTCTCAGGAATAGCCGGAGAAAAGTGCACCTACCGGATGCGTGACAAGGAAAAGGAGGAACTGGGGCCCGACAGCGAAAAATACAAACAGTATTTTGACCTGCCTGATGAATACAGGAAATATCTCTGACAATTACGGGACACACGGATCAGGATCCCTGGTGGAACAATCGTACCTGAATCAAACAGGCTGCCCCGGGAAAGGCAGCCTGTTTGATATTTCAGCCAATCAGGCCGGTTATCAGCTAGTACCTCTGCCTTTTCTTGTAGTGAGTATGCAGCAGTTCATGAGATTTATGGCCGCAGGGTTCTCCCAGAAACTCCTTGTAAATGGCAACTACCTCGGGGTTCTCATGCGACTTCCTGATCGGTTTGCCTGCATCCTCCACATAGATCGCCTCGGTACGCTTTTTACGTATCTCCATATTTGTGGGTATTGGTTGCCCTCCTCCACCGATGCAGCCACCCGGGCAGGCCATGATCTCGATAAAGTGGTAATCGGCCTCACCCGACTTAACCTTCTCCATAACTAACTTGGCATTGGTCAGACCGTGAGCAGTAACCGTTTTCAACTCAGCACCCTCAAGGAAATTCCAGTCAGGCAAAGTACCCTCTATCTTTACACTCGCCTCCTTCACACCATCCATACCACGAACCGGCGTAATGTTAAGATTTTCAAATGGTACCTCACGACCGGTCACAAGCTCATAGGCAGTACGTAGAGCTGCCTCCATAACACCACCGGTAGCACCAAATATTACGGCAGCTCCGGTTGATTCACCCATTATGCTGTCATAGTTCTCTTCCGGCAAAGCTTTGAATTCAAGTCCGGCCTGCCTGATCATCCTTGCAAGTTCGCGGGTTGTTAGCACGTAATCTACATCTTTGTATCCGCTGCTCCTCATCTCGGGCCTGTCTGCCTCAAATTTCTTGGCAACACATGGCATAATGGAAACCGACACTATATTCTCGGGATCAATTCCCCTCTTTTTTGCATAATAGGTCTTGGCCAGGGCACCGAACATCTGCTGTGGTGACTTGCACGTTGACAGGTTGTCCAGGTACTCCGGAAAAGTGTGTTCGATGAACTTGATCCATCCTGGTGAACACGATGTTGCCATTGGCAGTTTTGCCGTAGGATCCTTATCCACCAAAGCCCTTTTCAGCCTTGTCAGAAGCTCAGTACCCTCTTCCATGATAGTAAGGTCGGCAGAAAAATCTGTGTCAAGCACAGAGTCAAAGCCAACCCTCTTTAGGGCTGCAACCATCTTGCCCGTCACAACCTGCCCAGGCTCCAGTCCGAGATCTTCACCAAGTGCAACCCTTGTAGCAGGTGCGGTTTGCACTACCACATGTTTCTTCTCGTCATAAATGGCCTCCCATACCTCATCGACATAATTGCGCTCAATGAGCGATCCTGTTGGGCACCGGTTAATACACTGCCCGCAATTGGTGCAGACAACATCAAACATTGAGTTTTCGAAGAAGGTAGATATCTTCATCTTGTCACCCTTGTACGCCACACCAAGGGCGCTTACATGCTGCAGCTCCTCGCATGTCCGCACACAGCGCTGACAGCGGATGCACTTGCTGTCATCCTTGATGATCGATGGTGAAAAATCATCAATGGTATAGTTTTTCATGGGAACAAGGTCCAGATACAGCTGCTCTCCCGAGGTTTTATATTCACTCGCCAGATCCTGCAGCTCACACTGTTTGTTTTTGTAGCAGTTTGTACAATCGGCATTATGCTCGGAAAGAAGCAGTTCTATAACATTCTTCCTTGCCGCACGAACCTTTAAGGTATTGGTTTGTACTTCCATCCCGTCAGATGCAGGCATTGCGCAGGAAGCCACGAGGGCTTTTGCTCCCGCTACCTCAACCATGCACACACGGCAGTTACCGGCAACACAAAGGTCTTCATGGTAGCATAAGGTGGGAATATGAACATTAATGGCCCTGGCTGCATCAAGTATGGTCTTTCCCTCTTCAACCTGAACATCTACCCCGTCTATTTTCAAATTTATATTTTTAGCCATTTTTACAATTTTATGGTTTGATTTCAAATTTAATATATCATCTCTTCCCTGAAGTTATCAACTATCGATGAGAAAGAGTTTGCAACCGATTGTCCCAGTCCGCATTTTGAAGCCAGCTTCATGGTTTCGCTCAGCTTCATCAGCTGATCCAGGTAAGCCGCCTTCTGCTCACCTTTTTTAACTGCTTCAATACCCTTGATCAGTTGCTGGCAGCCTACACGGCAAGGTGTACACTGTCCGCATGACTCCTCCTCGAAAAACTCAAGGTAGTTGTGCAGTACATTGTACATAGAGCGGGATGAATTGAAAACTTTCATTGAACCGCCGGTGGGTACTCCTTCAAATCCGATTATTGTCTCCTTGAATTTTTTACGCGGTACACAAAAACCTGCCGCACCACCAACCTGTACTGCTTTGGTATCGCCGTCGCCAAATTCCTCAACAAAATGGTCAAGGGACATACCAAGCTCAAGTTCATATATACCTGCAATTGGTGTATCACCCGAGATGGAAAACACTTTCGAACCTCGTGAATCGGATGTGCCGAGCTCCTTGAATTTTGTAGGCCCGTGCTTGCAGATCATAAAGGAGTAAACCAGGGTCTCAACGTTATTGATAACAGTCGGTTTATCCTTGAACCCTGCTACGGTCGGATAGGGAGGCTTGTTCCTGGGCTCACCCCTTTTACCTTCCATTGATTCGAAAAGCGCGCTTTCCTCTCCGCAGATGTAGGCGCCGCTTCCCATCTGGATGCTGATTTTAAAATCAAGCAGGTCTTTAATCTCATCATGAAATTTATCCAGGGCCTTCTGCAGCTCGGGCAGAAGGAAACGGTACTCACCCCTGAGGTATATATAACCCTGTTTTGCTCCGATAACCTTTCCGCAAACAGCCATTCCCGAAAAGACCTTGCCTGGCACCTTGAACAGTATCTCCCTGTCCTTGAATGTGCCGGGCTCTCCCTCATCGGCATTGCAAATCACAAAGCGCTCATCTGAAGGCTGTTCGGCAGTAAATTTCCATTTGAGTCCTGTCGGAAATCCGGCTCCTCCCCTTCCCTTGAGGCCGGATTCCAAAATATCATTTATGATCTCATCATTTGATTTGCTGAATGTCTTCTCCAGCACCTGACGGCAATCACAATCTTCATGAAAAATAAGATCAATTCTCTTTAACTTATTATATGTCATGGCGGGATTCTCCTTTATTGTTTTTTATTTTTTATTTGTTCTTTACATAATCATTTATGATCTCGATAACCTTCTCCTCGGTAAGATTGGTATAGGCCTGGTCATTAATAAGCATCGCAGGACCCTCATGACACCATCCCATACAGTTTGTCTCAAGCAGTGTGAATTTTTTGTTTTGTGTTGTTTCGCCAAGCCTGATCTTGAGCGCATCTTCAATGGCCTGGATAATCCTGTTCTTTCCTTTCATGTCGCAACTGATAGTGCGGCAAACCCTTATTACATATTTTCCTCTCGGCTCGGTATCAAGAAAGGTATAGAACGTTGCTGTTCCGTATACCTGGGCAGCTGACAGGTCAAGCTCACGCGCAACCTCGGTGAGAGCCACATCAGACAGGTATCTTTCCTGCTCAACTATGCCTTGCAAAATATGCAGAAGATTCTCCCTCTTCCTGCCATATTTATCGGCCAAACTTTTAACTAATTCCTGAACTTCTGGCATTTTTTTCTTTTTAATTAAGGTTTTTAAACTATTTTTGTTATTTTTGTAACACTGTTAATCTTATAACACTTAAATTTTCATCAACCCTTCATTCTGCAGTTTTAAATTTATTATTTGAATCAGACCGAAACCATAATAAAAATCATGTTTTTGGGCTTTTGCTGACAAGGTTCAAATTTAAAAACAGATTAAATAAAAGCTGCAAAAAGGTGCAACTACTTAATCATCTGTACAACCATGCTCTGCGACTGTGCTTTTATCGCCTGGTTTCCTGTTATTTATGTGCCATAAGCTTTACAGGTCACCCGTCAGAATGAAAGCCTGACGCTTTATACGAATAAAAGCAGCTCCTTATACAGCATATCAACCGGAAGTCCCATTACATTGAAATATGAGCCTTTGATCGACTTAACACCAATATAGCCTATCCATTCCTGTATGCCATAAGCCCCTGCTTTATCATATGGCCGGCAATTGTCAACATACCACGTGATCTCCTCATCACTAAGGCTGTGGAAACAAACGCGGGTGACCGAAGAAAACGACACCGACCGCTGGCGGCTCCTTAGACAAACACCGGTAATAACGCTATGCCGGCATCCCGACAATGCTCTCAGGGTATTTATAGCGTCTTCGCGGCCGTCCGGCTTGCCCATTACCTTTCCATTGCACCAGACTATCGTATCGGCAGTGATAAGAAGTGTGTCATCATCCGGAATACCTGAAAAAGCAAAGGACTTTTTCTCTGCAAGATATACCGGGATCTCTTTTTCATTCAGGCCATCCGGCCAGCTTTCATCAATACCCGCACTGGCAGCAACCTCAAATGTTATACCCAGTTCCCTTAGCAGGTTTTGCCTCCTGGGTGAATTTGATGCCAGCACAATTTTTACATTTTTGTATTTTTCGGTCAACAAGCTCATCTTTTGAACCTATAAGCTGGTAAGAACAATGTACCTCACAACCAGTGAATACATTAAACCAGAAAGCATGATAAGCTTAGCCAGCCGGTGTGCAAAGGTAAAATCCTCCCTTGTCTTACCCTTCATAACAAGATATATGAGTAAAACTAACGGTATCAGCAGGAAAAACAAGAACCAGGCCAGGCTCAGATAATCGGTTTCACCATAAAAGCCAACCCTCAGATAAGCATAGTATAGAAATGCAAGTGACAATAGTACCACTGAAATAAGGGCGACAATAATGATCTTCGCATTAACGATACCCATAACTATAGGGACTGATCTCCTCCCCTGCCCGGCATCGCCCTCGTAGTCTTCAATATCCTTTACCAGTTCCCTTATCAGTGTGGTGAAAAACGCAAAATAACCAAAGGAACCTACCCAGGCAAGTATATAATTGAAGCTGGACTGATAAATTCTCAGTATCTCGCCGTACTCCCTGTTAAGTAAAGGAACTTCAAATAGGACCACCATAACCGGTACGAGTGCAGTAAGAAATGCAATGATCAGGTTACCTGCAAGGAACTGCCGGTTATATGTTGTAGAGTAGAACCAAAGCAGTCCGGCTACAAATACAAATGCAAGCCCCAGCAGCGGTATGCCGACATAGAAGGCTACGTAAAATCCGCATAAAACACCGGTAAAATTAAGCACCCAATGTAATACGATTGCCTTGCGCCTTGGTATCCGGCGGCCAACAACCACTCTTTCCGGCCGGTTAAGCATATCGGTCCGGGTATCAAAATAATCATTAATTACGTACCCGGCAGCGGTAATCAGAACAGTGGACAGCACCAGCATAAAGAATTGAACTTCACCCAGCTGCAGTTCAAACCCGTTTATAGCAAGCATGGGCTGCATAATGGCAAATCGCATAAGATACTGGGTGGCAGCTACAATAAGCAGGTTCTTGTACCGGATTAGCCTCAGATAGGCACTCATAGTAATATTTTATAGGATAAAAGAATCGGCATCCATCCATTTGCCCTGAACCCTGAGTACCTGCTCAACCACGTCGCGAACACATCCCCTGCCTCCTTTCCTGTCCGATACGTAAGCCGCAACACTCTTTATTTCAGGAACAGCATCAAGCGGACATGCGGTGAAACCCGCTTTCCGCATAACAGGCAGGTCAGGCAGGTCATCCCCCATATATAGCACCTCACCGGGGTCCAGGCCGTAGCTATTGCAAAAACCGTCGAAATCATCAACTTTTCTCGAAGATTTTAAGAACACATCCTTAACACCGAGCATGTTGAACCTTTTCCTCACAGCCTCTGAATTGCCCCCTGAAATAATTGCAACAGGAAACCCCTTTTTCACGGCAAGCTGGATTACGAAGCCGTCTTTGATATTCATACTGCGCATAAGGCTACCATCCTGATCAAGGATAAGCCTGCTGTCTGAAAAAACACCATCAACATCAAAGGCAAATGCCCTCACTCCGGCAAGGTTCTCCTTGAAAAAACTTTTTTTATTCATACCTGCAGCCAATATATATAAGATACTATCGCATGTTCGCCGTGACGACCGCGCCGGCTCTCAAAGCAGGTAAACCGATCACCCGCCCGGAGGGTCATTACCGCTCTCTGCCGCCCCTCCCATTATGCTTTCTGTAACCTTGCGGTACAATTCTTTATATTCAGGGGAGAAAGATAGTAAATCCAGATGCTTTTTAATAATTATCAGGTCATTTCTTGCAGCAGGGCCGGTTTGTGATAATTCCGGCGGTTGTTCTGAAGCTTTAAACGCTGTCTCTTTAATAAGAGGGTGAAAAATTTCAAACGGGAAACCGGACTTTCTTGCTATCTCCCCTGCGATTACATACATGTGATTTGTAAAATTGCAGGCAAACACAGCTGCAAGATGCAGCATCAGGCGGCTTTCGGAGCTAACTTCGTATACAGTATTGCCTGTGCCGGATGCAAGTTCTCTTAACTGTTCAAGATTTGAACGGTTATTTGCCTCAATACAAAATGGTACTCCATGCCCGGATGGACCCCTTCCCGCCGAAAAGGTCTGCAACGGATAAAGTACGCCATAATCGGGAGAACAGTCTGCAAATATGCTCATGGGTATACTACCTGCTGTGTGCACCAGCAACCCGCCGCCAAAAGGATTCCTGCCGGCCAATGCAACAGTTGCTTCATCGGTAAGCGCAACTATCCTTATACCGCCGGCAACGGATATATCATCCTCATTAGTTGTATGCCGGGCACCAACAAGTGAACCCAGTGCGGCAGCTTTCGACAAGGTACGGCTGTACACCAGCTCTATCCGGTGACCTGCTGAATGAAAGGCGGTAGCTAGGAATGTAGCGACATTCCCGGCACCAATCATCACTATACTCTCCTTCCGGGACAAATCAGATATCAAAATTATATTTCAGAGTACCCAGATCTTTTATATTAAACCTTTCTATATATTCGGCTCTGGCAGTGTTCTCAGCCCTGGCGATTGTGATAAAGGAAGATGCCGTCTGCAGATATTTCTCATCTCTTTTCGAGTCTTTTAACAGAAGGTAACCCATAATGATATTTCCTGCCATCTCAACAAGCCTCCTGGAATGGAAATCGAGATACTCACTGTCGCCGGCATCAATTACCCGGGTGGCACATTTCTCATATTCGTCTGTCATTTCAACAAGCGGTGGCCTGAGATATTCCAGTTCAGGTTTAAGTGTATCCTTCTCGTAGGTATCCCTGATGGCAGAGATGTATGCACCGGAAGTAACGCCCCTGATTGCTGCAACAACCTGGAGCTGTGATGTTCCTTCGTAGATGGATGTTATCCTCGCGTCACGGTATATGCGTTCGACGGGGAAATCCTTCATAAAACCGGCTCCCCCGTGTACCTGAAGAGCATCATAAGCTATCATGTTGGAATACTCACTTGCTACCAGCTTAAGAAGGGGAGTGTAAACATCGGCAAGGCGCTGGTACTTCTTCTGTTCTGCCCGTTCATCTGCTTCAAGTTTTCTCTCTTCGGCAATGGCGATATAGTTTTTATAAATATCTACAAACCTGGCAGTTTCATACAGAAGCGAACGCATGGCCCTTATCCTTACCTCCATCAGTCTTATCATCTCATAAACCGCAGGAAACTGGATAACAGGCCTGCCAAACTGAGTCCTCTCCTCTGCGTACTTCAGAGCCTCCCTGTAGGCAGCCTCGGAAATACCGACCGACTGGGCGGCAACTCCCAACCGTGCGCTGTTCATGAGCGCCATAACATACTTAATCAGTCCGAATTTCCTGTTTCCTACGAGCTTTGCAGGAGCATTTTTGAATACCAGTTCGCAAGTGGGGGATCCCTTAATCCCCAGTTTATTTTCGATACGTCTTATAGTAACCGCTTTATCCTTCCGGTCGTAAACAAACAACGACAATCCCCTGCCATCGGTTGTGCCCTCTTCTGACCTGGCGAGGACAAGCGACACTTCTGCATCGCCGTTGGTTATGAACCTTTTGACACCGTTAAGATGCCACTGCTCACTCTTTTCATCGTATGTTGCCTTGAGCTGCACAGCCTGAAGATCCGACCCCGCATCGGGCTCGGTAAGATCCATGGCAGCCGTTGACCCCTTATTAAAACGGGGCAGAAACTCATTTTTCAGTTCTTCTGAACCGAACTCATGGATAGTCTCTGCACAATCCTGCAGTCCCCAAATATTGGCAAACCCTGCATCCGCCCTGGAAACAAGCTCGGCTGCCATAACGTAGGGTACCATGGGAAAATTAAGTCCACCGTACTTCCGCGGAAGCGACATGCCGATAAGCCCCGCCCTGGTGAGTGCATCATGGTTCTCCTGTGTTCCCCTTGCGTACTTTACTTCATTGTCAACCAGAGTCGGACCCTCTGCATCCACTGATTCTGCATTTGGAGCAATAATGTTGCCGCATATGTCGCCAACTATTTCCAGCACCTTACCGTAACCGTCCATGGCATCTTCGTAGTCCATGAAAGCATAGTCGTAATTGTTTTTTTCAGCAAAATCACGTTCCTTGAGTCTCACTATCTTATTCATCAGGGAATGTCCCAGGTGAAATTTCAAATCGCTGTTGTCATTATAGAAGTTTGCCATTATTTTGTGTTCTTTTGATAGTACTTGATCATTTTCGGAATTATCTCTGTAAGATCGCCTATAATTGTATAGTCGGCGATCCTGTTAATGGGAGCTTCCGGGTCGTTGTTTACAGATATAATGATGGCCGACTGGTCCATGCCGGCGCGATGCTGTATTTGTCCCGATATCCCGCATGCAATATACAGTTTTGGCCGCACTGTCACACCTGTCTGGCCCACCTGTCTCTCATGCTCAACAAATCCCCCGTCAACTGCGGCCCTTGAGCCTGCAACTTCTCCTCCAAGAACCCCGGCAAGGTCGTACAGCAGTGAGAAATTCTCCCTGGATCCCACTCCGTATCCACCAGCCACTATTATGCCGGCATTTTTGATGTTGACCTTTCTTTTTTCTATGTGCCTCTCAACTATCCGCACCACAAAATCCTCATCATTTAACCACTTGTTTGGGTCAATTCTTTTCACTTCGCCCTTGTGTTCAGCAGAGAATACCTCCTTCTTCATTACCCCTTCGCGCACGGTGGCAAGCTGGGGACGGGTTTCGGGATTTATGATCGTTGCTATTATGTTGCCGCCGAAAGCGGGTCTTATCTGGTAAAGAAGGTTTTTGTACTCTTTCCCTGTCTTGTTTTCTGTATGGTCGCCAATTTCAAGCGCGGTACAATCTGCCGTAAGTCCGCACTTCATAGACGAAGCAATTCTTGGGGCCAGATCACGTCCTGCCGGGGTAGCCCCGAACAATCCCACATAGGGTTTTTCCTGCCTGAATAACCCGCTTACTATGGCAGAGTGTGGAAGCGTTTGATAGGGAGCCAATCGTTTATCATCTGCAACATGAATAACATCAGCCCCAAATGGGAAAATCTGGTTTTCAACATCTTTAAGGCCTGCACCTGCCACGACGGCCTCAAGCCTGCAATTAAGTTTGTCGGCCAGAAACCTTCCCTTGGAAAGTAATTCCAGGCTTACTTCTGCAACCTGACCCTCTTCTATTTCACAATATACAAATACGTTATCCACTGGTTACTGTTTTGGTTAAAAAAATCTTTATAAAAACCCCCTGGCAATATTTTCAGGAGAAATGCACTTACAAAGCCGGTCAGCCGACTGTATGGTTGTCAATCAACTCCTTCATTAATGATTCGATATTTTGGTCATCTGAATTAAGTACCTTTGATTCCCGGCTTGCAAAAACAACATTTTCAATTTTTTTCACTTTTGTCGGCGATCCCGAGAGCCCTAACTGACCCTCATCGGCACCGACATCTCCAAGCCCCCACTCATCTATCAGTAAATACGGCCTGTCTTTGTACAACTGAAGATAATCTTCGCTGGTATCCTGGAGCTCACCCATTGTTCTCGCATGCTTGTACTTTATGGTGTACCTGGCATGTCTTGAACGGCACGCGGGAGCTGAGCTGTGAACAGTAACTACAAGCGGCAGCGGAGCTTCCACCGTTTCCACACCCCTTTCGAGTCTTCTTTTTATTATGATCTTTTTACGGTTCAATCCTGTGATCTCCTCCGCATACGTAACCTGGGGCAAACCCAGCTTTTCGGCTACCTGTGGCCCAACCTGTGCCGTGTCGCCGTCAATAGCCTGCCGCCCGGCAATTACAAGGTCATAGGGCTCAAGTTTTTTCACAGCAAGTGAAAGCGCGTAGGAAGTAGCAAGAGTATCCGATCCGGCAAATTTCCTGTCTGTAAGCAAAAACCCGTTATCAGCTCCCCGGTACATTGCTTCGCGTATTATCTCAGCGGCACGCCCGGGCCCCATAGTTATTACGGTTACGGTTGTTCCTTCATGATTGTCCTTAAGCCTGAGAGCAAGCTCAAGCGCATTCATATCCTCCGGGTTGAAAATAGCAGGCAGTGCTGCCCTGTTAACCGTCCCGTCAGCTTTCATCGCGTCTTTGCCCACATTTCTGGTATCAGGCACCTGCTTGGCCAGTACAATAATTTTTAATCCTTTCATTTATAAGTCGATTTTTATCGTTGGTTATAATCCTGATGCC
>SLRB01000197.1 GCA_007131165.1 Bacteroidales bacterium
GGTGAGAAGATATTCGGCTGGTTTCTTCAGCCCAGGGCAGCAGGTATAGGCGTAGATTCAACCTGGTTTGAAGGGGTGAAGCTGCCTGATGTTCCTCCCGCTCCCGATTTGTCCGCCCTGAAGTTCGGCGAGCCAGTCGAACTGTTTAACGGGTTGGACCTTACGGGATGGGAACTGATTGAAAAAAATGCAGCTAACGGCTGGAAAGCAGTGGACGGCGTCCTTGTGAATGATCCGCAGCAGACACCCGGCGAACCCCGTGTTCGTTACGGTAACCTTCGCACGTTGGAGGAGTTTGAGGATTTCAACCTCTCCCTCGAGGTCAATGTCCCTGCCGGCAGCAACTCGGGTGTCTACCTGAGGGGCATGTTTGAAGTGCAGGTACTGGATTCATACGGCAGGGAGCCAAATGACCATAATATGGGAGCGCTCTACAGCCGTATAACCCCGCTGGTCGCCGCAGAAAAGCCTGCCGGGGAGTGGCAGACCATGGATATGACTCTGGCGGACAGGCACCTGACGGTGATACTTAACGGGACAACTATAATTGACAACCAGCCTGTTTACGGGCCCACGGGAGGCGCCCTGCAGTCCGATGTGTTTGCCCCTGGACCAATCTTCCTGCAGGGTGATCACGGACCGGTTTTGTATCGCAATATGGTGCTGACACCTGTTATTAAATAATATAAAACAGATTTTGCCATGCAGACAGACAGAAGAAATTTCATTAAGAAATCGGCGGTCCTGGGAATGGGCCTGGGTGCATTCCCACTGATCATGAAGGGCGGCGATGTTTCAGCAAATGATAAGGTAGTTGTGGGGGTGATAGGACTGGCGGGAATGGGAATGAGCAACCTCCGGTCCATTCTGAAGGTTCCGGGTGTTGAATGTGGAGCACTGTGCGATGTAGATGCAAACGTGCTGAATGAAAGAGCGGCGGAAACGGAAAAGCTTACCGGGAAGAAACCCCGGCTCTACGGTGATTTCAGGAAGATGTACGAACAGAAGGATATTGACGCGGTCATCATCGCCACGCCGGACCACTGGCATTGCCTTCAGATGGTATATGCGTGCCAGGCCGGTAAGGATATATACCTGGAAAAGCCTGTTGCTAACTCGATTGTCGAGACCAACATCATGATTGATGCGGTGAAGCGTTACAATACCGTGGTGCAGGTGGGACAGTGGCAGAGAAGCGACCCTCACTGGATGGACTCGGTTAAATACCTTCATCAGGGACATATCGGCCGTATCAGGCTTGTCAAAGTGTGGTCCTATGTCGGCTGGAAAGGTGCTGTGCCTGTTGTGCCGGACGGACCGGCCCCTGCCGGGGTGGATTATGATATGTGGCTGGGCCCTGCACCTTCAAGGGCTTTCAACCCCAACAGGTTCCACCACAATTTCAGGTGGTACTGGGATTATGCCGGGGGACTGATGACGGACTGGGGGGTGCACCTGCTGGATTACGGCCTGTTTGGCATGGACAGCTATGTGCCTGACGCAATAACGTCAACCGGCGGCAAGTATGCCTACCCGGATGATGATATGCAGACTCCCGACACCCAGATTGCGACCTATGATTTTGGCGATTTCGCCCTCATATGGGACCATACCATTGGTATCTACGGTTCAAATTACGGCCGCGGCCATGGCGTTGCCTTTATTGGCGCTCACGGCACGCTGGTGGTGGACCGCGGCGGATGGGAGGTTATTCCCGAATCATCCGGTACCGGCGTGAAAGAGGGGCTGGAGCGGGTTCCTGTTCAGAAAAGTACCGGTCGGGGACTGGATCTGCATATGGAGGATTTTATCCGCTGTATCAAAACAAGGGAGAAACCTTCGTGCGATATTGAGTTAGGCGGCCATATAGCCCGGTTTGCACACCTTGGAAATATTGCCTTCAGGCTTGGCAGGAAGCTTAACTGGGACGGCGACAACCAGAGGTTCGTGAATGACCCTCAGGCGGATGCCTTCGCCAGGGTGGAATACCGCGCTCCCTGGAAACTGCCGGTAATATAGCAATCTTCAGGTGCTGCAGGAAACGGTTTCATTTAATATAACAGAACAGGCGCCAGCTCTGAAAGGTAATGCATCTGCCTGTTCCATGTCTGACCTCCCCCTGTTTCGTAATAGATTCGGGGGAAATCGCGATGTTCGGGGAATGCGGTTAGCTCTGCAGCGCCGTTATATAGAAAATCACAGTAATTTCTTCTGTAAAAAACAGCCAAAATTTTGTTTAGAAAATACAAAATTTTGACTTACAGAAGGAACCGCTTCGCTTTAACATAAAATTTTTTCATCCGTTTGTGTGTAATTTAGATGAAAAAATTTCATATATATTTGGTAATTTAAAAAAGAGCAGGGATGTTTTAAGGGGTTTTAATATGTTCAGAGAGAGTGGGTATAATGTTGAGGAATTGCTCAGTACGGCTGTAAGGGCTGCCCTGGAAGCGGGCGCCGCGATAATGGAGGTGTACCTCTATGATGATTTCGGCGTCAGGGAGAAGGCCGATAACTCTCCTGTTACTTTGGCGGATTTGCGGGCTGATGACATCATCGCACGCTTGCTGGGTGAAACGGGCCTTCCGCTGCTCAGTGAGGAGGGGAGGGTTATCCCTTTCGGGGAAAGAAAAGCCTGGCGGCTTTCCTGGCTCGTCGATCCGCTTGACGGCACCAGGGAGTTTATCAGCCGCAACGGTGAGTTCACTGTCAACATCGCCCTTGTGGAGGATGGTAATCCGGTGGCCGGAGTGGTGTATGCCCCGGTGATAGATGTTCTTTATGCCGGCTTGTCGGGAGCGGGTGCGTGGAGGGTGGATGGTGCATCGAAGGCCCTCAGGCCTGATGCAGGCAAAGGACCTTCCCGGAGCAACCAGCATTCAGCAGATTCGGGATTTTCCCTTAATCTGCCCGGAAGCCCTGACCGGGAGGGACAGGATAGCGGACATGGTAACGGTGGCCTGTCCCTGCTTAAAAGTGCTGTTGCTCTTCCCTGTGCCGGTAAGGATGGCTACGGCATTGCTGCCAGCCGCTCTCACCCCGACGACCGCACCGGCGCCTTCATTGAGGAATTTTGTGAAATGTACAGCAGAACCCGTA
>SLRB01000074.1 GCA_007131165.1 Bacteroidales bacterium
ACCCATTCTGGGAAGATTTACGCTTGATTTTTTTGTATTTTCTTTGCTGCTCATTAATTTAAAGAAAGATACAACCTCCTGTAGCTGGCCAGCCTGGCTTGCAAGTTCTTCTGAACTTGTGGCCAATTCTTCAGACGATGCAGCATTCTGCTGGGTAATCTGGTTAAGTTGCTGGATTGCGTTATTGATTTGCTCAGCCCCGGAGTTTTGTTCAAGGCTTGCGGCAGCGATCTCTTTAACAAGCAGCGATGTACTTGAAATCTCAGGCGTTATTTCATTTAGCATTCTGCCGGCCTCTTCTGTAATTTCAACAGTATTTGAAGATAGTTCAATAATTTCATCTGCTGCATGTTTACTTCTTTCGGCAAGTTTTCTTACTTCACTTGCAACAACAGCAAACCCCCTTCCGTATTCACCGGCCCTTGCAGCTTCTACTGCAGCATTAAGGGCAAGGATATTCGTCTGGAAAGCTATGTCATTTACTATTGTTATTTTGTCGGCAATCGAACGGATTGCATCAAGACTTTTACCGGCAGAGTTTGCTACAGCTTCGATTTTTTCTGAAGCGAGATTTGATTTTTCTTCAGTTTTGCGAGCATTTTCAGTATTCTGCATAATATTTGATACCATCTGTTCCATTGATGATGAAACTTCTTCAGTTGATGATGCCTGTTCACTTGCACCCTGGGAAATTTGCTGAGAAGCATCACTCATCTGGTTGCTTGCTGACACAATATTCGCAGCACCCTGAAGGATTGTCCCGATTATATATTCAAGTTTTTCAATCATTTCATTGAACGATTGAGCAACAGCTCCAATTTCATCACTGCTTTTAAAATTTATTTTTTCTGTGAGATCGCCTTCGGCTATTCTGCCGGCCGAACCGGCAAGCGTTCCCAGGGGCGAAAGCGTTCTGACAAGGAAGTAATAAACAATAACTACACTAACTATTGTAAGTAGCAACCCGGTTAGAATCTGTGCCCACATAAGCCTGATGGCTCCGGCTTTAATTATATCCATGGGAACTGAGATATTTACCATCCATGGAGTCATAGTTTGTCCGATCTCAAGAGGTACAGAAACGAATAAAGCACCATTGTGCTCTTCGGCAACCTCATTACCTCTTACAACATAGTTATGATGCCTTTCAAGCACCGTAAAGCCAAGGCTGCTTACCGGTTGACCCGTAACCGCAGTATTGCCGGTATAGGCGGCAACGGTCCCGTTATTTGAAACTATTGCAACTTCAGAATTGCCATCATAAAATGCCATTCTTGTTGCTTCAGCTATATCAAGAATAAAATCAACGTCATAATCGATGCCTGTTATTCCCAGGAATACACCACTATTAATTACCGGAGTCACAAGTGAAATTAGTAGTACTTCTCTACCCCCAATCTCATAATAATAAGGATCTATTACAGCCTCACGCATTGTACGCCTTGGAATAAGATAATAATCGCCATCACCTTCTGTTTCATAGTCCACAAGAGGATCAAGTCCTTCGCGTGACCAAAAAGGTATAAACCTCCCCGTATGATCATGGGCCGGAGTGTTAATATAATTTTCATCCTCCCCGTCAAATGCATCAGGTTCCCAAAGGGTATAGGTACCCAGGTAAGAAGTGTTGCTTTCCATGATGTTCCTTAACATCGCTATAACACCGTCCCGTTCAATTTCGAGTATATAATCACTGTTGTTGACAGCCGATAAGGCATTTGCAAGCGCACGGCTCTCATTCAAGGCAACTTCTATTTCTGCCTTGATTTCACCGGCACGGTCTCTTGCCTCAGAGAGAGCGAGATCAGTTGCATTCTCCACTGCATTATGGTGTGCAGTATATGCAGAATAGGAAACGATAATGGCAATTGCCGCTACAAAACCAGCACCTACCATAAATGCCAGCCTTGCTTTTAAAGATTGAAATTTCATCCTCCTCCGTATTAGTTCATTTATGTAGTTAATAATCAGATTCATGACAACATTATCAATGCCTCATGAATCTGCAATCATAGAGGGGGTAAGTATATGACCTGGATTATCTGTAAAGGATGATCTTCGTTATTCTTTTATATGCCTGGTTTATTAGTCAAAAACAGGCAATGGAGTTTCGCTGGTAGAAGGAGGCAATTCAGGGATTAGGCGTGCATATTCAGGCACTTCACCTGAAAGGGCGTGCATAAAGGCAACAAGATCGTCAAGCTCTGTGTCGGACAATTCAATATCAAGTTGCGACATGGCAACCTCCTGTATTGCAGCAGCAAGCGACCATTCGCTACCATCATGGAAATAGGGAAAGGTTTCAGCAACGTTCAGCAGCGAAGGGACCTTGAAGAAATGCTTATCCTCTTCCTGACCTGTAACTTCATATCTGCCCAGGTCCGGTTCAACATCACCGGAACGTTCACGAGGCGTAATAAATCTTGAAAATGTTTGTCCGCCAAAGGTTTCCCTCACGTGGCAGGACGTACAGCCGACATCCATAAATGTTTCAAGTCCGCGTTTCTCATTATCATTAAGAGCATCCAGATTCCCTTTAATAAAACTATCAAACCGGGAATAGGTAAGCAGTATGCGCTCGAATGCTCCTATTGCAACCCCAACATTTTCATAAACCAACGGATCTTCCTGATCAGGGAAGGCCTCCCTGAAAAGTTTGGTATACTCTGGTATTGAACCGAGTACTGCAAGTACGTGATCTTCGGTAGCAGCCATTTCGACAGGGTCAAGTATCGGCATCAGGGCCTGCGCTTCCACATCAGGCTCTCTGCCGTCGAGAAACTGTGAACTGTGAAGTGCGGCATTTAAAACTGTAGGTGCATTTCTTGGGCCCTTCTGCCACATATGGCCGATTGAAACAGGCAGGTTATCTACCCCTGCAAGACCAAAATTATGGCATGTATGACAGCTTATAAGGCCACTTTTTGAAAGTCGGGGTTCGTAATAAAGCATTTTGCCGAGCTCTATAAGCTCCTCCGGAGCCTCCTCTCCGTCAATGAAGGCGTTATCAGGCATGGGACGAAAAAATACCGATGCCTGCTCAAGCAACTGCTCTTCAAACCCTCTGTCAGCTGTCACAGGTTCACCGCAGTTATTTAGTAAAAAGAACATGAATGCCGTTGCAGGAACTGACAATATTAAAACGGACAAAAATCGCGATTTCAGCCTCATAGGAATTTGTTTTTAACATTCCCCTGCAATATATAAAAAAACCATGGTGCTATGTTTGGAATAAGCGATTATTCAGCAAATATAGACCTGGTTTAATTATTGATTATTTGTGTCTTTCCTCGAGAACCCAGGCAAGGTCGTTAATAGAATGATCGCGATGTTTAAGAAGCACCATCAGGTGATAGAGAAGATCGGCAGCTTCATCCAAAAATTCTTTGTCTCTTTTTCCAACGGCCTCAATTATCAATTCAACCGCCTCCTCCCCTACCTTTTGGGCAATTTTATCAACACCTGCCTTGAACAATGCAGTAGTATATGAATTTTCAGGAAGTTTCAGTTTCCTGTCTCCAATGATTTTGTCGAGTTTTTGCAAAAACCAAATATTATCCCGGTCTTTTTCGCCGAAACAAGTATCACTGCCGGTATGACAAACAGGACCTGACGGTTCAGCCTTTAAAAGAATGGTGTCTGAATCGCAGTCGGCTTTAATGGATACAACATTAAGCCAATTTCCGCTCGTTTCTCCTTTAACCCATAATTTATTTCTTGTGCGGCTGAAAAAAGTAGCCTTGCCTGTACTTTTTGTTTTTTCAAGCGCTTCACGGTTCATCCAGGCCAGCATTAAAACCTGCATTGTAACGGAATCCTGTACTATCACTGGAACAAGTCCGCCGCCCTTTTCAAAATCTATATCCATACCTGTTTAAATTCTTACATTAACACTATTTTCTTTAAGATATTTTTTCAATTCGGGAATCGGGATCTCGTTGTAGTGAAAAACACTTGCTGCGAGAGCTGCATCGGCCTTCCCTTCAGTGAATACCTCCAGGAAATGTTCACGTTTCCCTGCGCCTCCTGATGCTATTAAGGGAACAGGAACCTTTTCTGAAAGTTGTGCAAGTTCCTGGCAGGCATAACCGGTTTTAACACCGTCATGATCCATCGATGTAAAAAGTATCTCTCCTGCCCCCCTGTCACATACCTCAGCTGCCCAATCAAATAGTTCCCTGCTCGTAGCTATCCTTCCACCGCTTCTGTATACCACCCAGCTTCCATTGATCTTTTTTGCATCAACGGCAATTACAAGGAACTGGCTTCCAAATGATTTTGCTATCTGGTCTATCAAGCCAGGATCAAGAATTGCGGCTGAGTTAACACTTATCTTGTCGGCTCCGGCCTCCAGAAGAGCTCCGGCATCTCCCAGCCCGTTAACGCCTCCTCCCACAGTAAACGGGATATTGATATTTTCGGCAACCTTTCTTACAAGACCAGACAACAATTTTCTTTTTTCATGTGTCGCAGTTATGTCCAGGTATACAAGCTCATCAGCTCCCTGCTCCGAATACCATGCACCATGTTCAACGGGGTCGCCAATCTCGGTGATATTGACAAAATTTACTCCTTTTACAACTTTACCGTCCCGAACATCGAGACAAGGGATAATCCTTTTTGAAAGCATATTATTGTTATGATTTGTTCAACAATCAGTTATTCTATTATAAAAACCGTTCAATATCCTTGATGCCGATTTTACCCTCATACCAGGCTTTGCCGAACACCACAGCGGGTACCCCGGCCTGATCAAGCGCTTCTATATCAGCTATGGAACCTATCCCACCACTGGCAATAAGAAACAAGCCAGGGTAATTTTCAAGGATATCTTCATAGAGGTTAACAGAAGTCCCTGACATCATACCGTCTTTGTCGACATCAGTGCATAATACCGATGTAACACCCTTCTCTTTCATTGTTCCGATAAAATCAACCAATGAATTTCCCGTATTTTCTTTCCATCCTGAAATAACAAGTTTTTTGTCGCGTGCATCGGCGGCAAGAAGCACTCTTTCGCCACCGAATTCTTCGAGTACAAGTTCAAACTCATCCACATTCTTTACAGCCATACTTCCTATGCAAACCATGGATGCGCCAGCACTGAATATTGATCTGACATCAGCAAGAGTTTTTACACCCCCTCCGAAATCGGTCACCAGCCCTGTAGCATTTGCTATCTTCTCCATTATTTTCAGGTGTAAAAGCCTACCTTTTCCTGCACCTTCGAGATCGACTATGTGAAGCCTGCCGAAACCCAAATCTTCAAACCTTTTTGCCATGTCAACAGGATCATCATGGTAAATGGTTTTTAACCGGAAATCCCCTTTTACAAGGCGTACGCATTTACCGTCAATCAGATCAATAGCTGGAATTAATTGTATCATAATGCAATAAATCTTTTTAGTATGGTTTCTCCTGTTGTCCCTGATTTCTCAGGGTGGTACTGGGTGGCAAAGAAATTGTTTTTTTGAAGGGATGCCGAAAAAACATATCCATTGCTGCATACAGCAGTTGTGTATTGACTGGATGGCACATAGAATGAATGAACGAAGTACACATAATCGCCATCCTCAGAATACCCGTACAAATCACCCTTTAGTTCTTCCAGCCTGTTCCAGCCCATGTGGGGGACTTTGCCCTCTCTGAATTTCACAACATCAGTGTCAAATATTCCAAGGCAGCTTGTGTTTCCCTCTTCAGAAAACCGGCACATCAGTTGCATTCCCAGACATATGCCCAGAACGGGCTGCCTTAACTCCCTGATTATTTTGTCAAGGCCGCGATCATGCAGGTATTTCATTGTTCCTGAAGCCTCACCAACACCAGGAAAAATAACTTTTGCGGCGTTTTTAATCTTTTCAGGGTCGTCTGTAATTTCGGCATTAATCCCAAGGCGCTGAAGAGCAAAGTCGACTGACCGTATGTTGCCGGCATTATATTTAATTATGACTATTTCAGGGTTCACATCTTTTGGTTTATTATGACATGGGTGTTAAGTAAACAATTAAAGCAGCCCTTTTGTCGTAGGAAGTTCAAAATTTAGCGGTTCCTTTTTGATTGCCATTTTAACTGCCCGGGCAAACGCCTTGAATACTGCCTCAATTTTATGATGCTCATTCTTGCCTGTGGCCCTGATGTACAGATTGCACCTGGCCTCCTCGCAGAAAGAATGGAAGAAGTGAGGAAACATTTCGGTTGGCATATCGCCTATCATCTCCCTTTTAAAATCTGCCTCCCAATTAAGCCATGAGCGCCCTCCGAAATCAATTCCAGCCAATACTGCAGCATCATCCATCGGCAGAAAAAAACCATAGCGCTCAATTCCCAATTTGCTGCCGAGTGCATCATAAAATGCGCGTCCAAGAGCCAAACCTGTATCTTCAATGGTGTGGTGCTCGTCACGGTGCAGGTCTCCTTTAACCTTTATCTTGATATTGCACCCTGAATGACGGGCAACCTGCTCAAGCATGTGGTCAAAGAAACCAAGTCCGCTATCAATTTCAGCCTTACCCGCCCCGTCAAGTGTTAAATGGACTTCAATTTCTGTTTCTGATGTAGCCCTTTTAACAATTGCCGACCTCTCAGGTAGCATAAGATGTGTAAAAATATCATCCCATGAACAGGTTATCAGCGAACAGCTTTCCCCGAGAGAAGCTTGATTTACCTCTTCCTGCCTTCCAGGTTCACCTATAAGGATTCCTTTTGCCCCAAGATTTGCGGCAAGTTCGACATCCGTGATCCTATCGCCTATAACATACGAGTTTGCCAGATCATAGCTGCCGTCAAGATACTTGCCAAGCAATCCTGTACCTGGTTTCCTGGTATCAAGGTTCTCTTCTGGAAAGGATTTGTCAATAAGTATTTCGTCAAAAACAATGCCTTCGTTTCTGAAAGTTGTAAGCATTTTTTCCTGGACAATATCAAAGTCCTCCTGCGGATAACTCTCCGTTCCCAGTCCGTCCTGGTTTGTAACCATGACCAGTTCATATTCAAGGTGCATACTGATATTGTGCATTGCCCGGAAGACACCCGGTATAAATTCAAGTTTTTTAAGGGAATCGACCTGATAGTCATCAGGTGGCTCTACAATAAGCGTCCCGTCACGGTCGATAAACAAAGCTTTTTTCATAGTAATTTGTTTTTAGGCTTATATATCAAAGCTTGTGCTCTTTTTCATAATTACCGATAGCATCTGTCAGCATTTCCATTTCTATTTTGCTGCCGATTGTAATCCTCAGACAGTTTTCACATCCAGTGGCGCCGGAACGGTTACGTACAATTATATTTCTATTTGCAAGGTAATTATACATCTCCAGGGCATTATCAACTTTCACCAGCAGAAAGTTTGCATCGGAAGGATATATCGTTTTGATTGAAGGCATTTCACTGAGTTTTTCCCGAACCTGGTGTCTGATCCTGATAATCTCCTGCACCCTTCTTTCTTTCTCCTGGTGGTCATGGAGGGTTCGGACAGCTTCTTCAATGGTCAGTGCGTTAATGTTATATGGGGACTTGATCTTGTTGAGCACCTCAATTATTTCTTTACATGCAAATGCCATTCCAAGCCTGATCCCTGCTTTTCCCCATGCTTTTGAAAGCGTCTGCAAAACAACCAGGTTTTGTTTTGCAAGAACATCAAGTGAATAACCGGGTTTCTCTGAAAAATCAAGATAAGCTTCATCAATAACCAGTAACCCTTCAAACCAGTCCAGTATACTTAATACTTCGGAGCGGCCGAAACTGTTCCCGGTTGGATTATTGGGAGAGCACAGGAATATAATCTTTGTATTCTTATCGGCTACCTTCCTGATAGCCTTTGTGTTTAAAGAAAAATCATTATTGAGGCGGACCTTGCGAAAGTCCACCGTGTTAATGGCCGATGATACTTCGTACATTCCGTAACTTGGATCAGGTGATACGATATTATCAACTCCTGGTTCACAGAAAGCCCTGATAAGCAGGTCTATAGCTTCATCACTGCCATTCCCGGTAAATATATTCTCAACTGGTATAGATTTTAATTCTGATATGACTTTTTTAAGTTGCCGCTGTCGCGGATCAGGATACCTGTTGAGCGGACCAAAAAAGGGATTTTCATTTGCATCAAGAAACACGGCGCTTTCCCCCTCAAACTCATCCCTGGCTGAAGAATATGGTTTCAGTGATTTTATTCCTGCCCTTATCAATGAATTGATTGATCCCATGTCTCATTTTTTTTGTTCGTAAGATAATCAAGCCTGACCTTTACTGCCTGTCTGTGGGCCTCAAGCTCTTCAGCCTGCGCCATGAACTCGATTACCGGTCCAAGGGCCTGTATTCCGCCTGGGGTAATCTCCTGAAAACTGGTTCGCTTCATAAATGCCCCTGTGCCTACGCCGCTCCATGCCCTTGCGAAACCATTTGTGGGCAATGTGTGATTGGTGCCCGAGGCATAATCTCCGGCACTCTCCGGAGTATAATTGCCAAGAAATACCGATCCGGCGTTCATCACTTTTCCTTCAAGCTCTTTGTAATTTCCAGTAGCAATGATCAAATGTTCAGGCGCATAAAAATTTGAAAAATCCATCAGTGTGTCATAATCATTAAACAGTATTACCCTGCAATGCTTAAGTGCTTTAAAGGCAATATCCTTGCGGGGAAGTCTGTTCAGCAACCGTTCGGTCTCAACCTCAACCCTTCCTATAACATCCTTATCTGTTGTCAGCAGTATCACCTGGCTGTCTTCGCCGTGCTCAGCCTGCGAAAGCAGGTCAGCTGCCACAAATGAAGGCGGCACTGTATTATCGGCAATAACTGCAACTTCTGAAGGGCCTGCAGGCAGGTCAATCGCAACTCCCCAGCTTGCAGCTATCTGCTTTGCCATGGTAACCCACTGGTTTCCCGGCCCGAATATCTTGTCCACTTCGGGGATGGTTTCTGTTCCCCAGGCCATTGCAGCAATGGCCTGGGCTCCGCCGGCACGGTAAACCGATGTCACATTTGAAATATGAGCGGCATAAAGAATTGCAGGATGGATGCTACCATCTTTTCCTGGTGGGGTACACATGACCACCTCCCGGCACCCGGCAATTCTTGCAGGAATGCCAAGCATCAGAACTGTTGAAAACAACGGAGCCGTACCACCCGGAATATAAAGGCCTACCCGCTCAATCGGCAGGTATCGCATAGTGCATGTAACACCTGCCATTGTATTTATCTTTACCTCACCGGGTTTTTGGACCTCATGAAAGACTTCTATGTTGCCGGCCGCCATTTTGATCGCGTCTTTGAGCCTGCTGTCAAGCCTTTCGGCTGATTCAGATATTTCTTCATCACTCACTCTGAGGTTATCAGGTTCATAACCATCATACCTGAGGCTTAATTTTTTAAGCGCTGAATCACCTTCCAGTTTTACCTGATCCATTATATCCCTGACCCCCTTTTCGAGTTCAGCATTATCTAACAAAGGGCGACTACATAGTTTTTTCCATTCATCCGGCTGCGGATTGACAAAGATCTGCATAAACCAAGTTTTAATTTAAACAATCATTTTTTCTATCGGTATGACAAGTATTCCCTGTGCTCCATGGGCACGAAGCTTTCCGATCACCTGCCAGAAATCATTTTCATTAACAACCGAATGGACTGAGCTCCAGCCTTCAATGGCAAGTGGCAGTACCGTTGGGCTTTTCATGCCAGGAATAGCATCAATTATTTTATCCAGTTTATCGTTAGGTGCGTTCAGGAGTATATATTTATTGTTTCTTGAAGCCATTACAGTTCTCAGGCGGAACAGGAACTCTTCCATAATTTCTGCTTTACGGCCTCCTATTCCGGGTGAGCCAAGTAAAACCGCCTCTGAATCCATTATCTTTTCGACCTCCTTAAGCCCATTGCTCAGCAGAGTGCTACCTGAACTGACGATGTCGAATATACCGTCAGCAAGCCCTATTCCCGTAGCGATTTCAACAGAACCTGTAATAACATGGATCTCTGCATCAATCTTGTTCTTCTCAAGCCAGCATTTAAGTATGTTGGGATATGAAGTGGCTATTCTTTTACCGGAAAAAAATGAA
Organism: Bacteroidales bacterium; assembly: GCA_007131165.1. Classification (GTDB taxonomy): domain Bacteria; phylum Bacteroidota; class Bacteroidia; order Bacteroidales; family PUMT01; genus PXAP01. The sequence goes on from SLRB01000074.1 coordinate 10,059, forward strand.
GAGCCACTATAATCTACAGATTTTTGAACTGCCAGAGACAACCTGCACTTTGCAAACCCCAGTTTCTCATGGATTTCCAGGCCTGCTCCCGATTCGGCAAGAATATTCTCGCCTACAATTCCTGCGTCGGCAACATCATCAGCAATATACTGGGGAATATCGTCATCCCTCAAAAAAAGTATTTCAACGGGGAAGTTGGTCGAAGCAGATATAAGTTTTCTGGAACCATTATTCATGCTAATACCTGCTTCAGAAATGATTTCCATTGATTTCTCGCTTAATCTCCCGGATTTTTGTATGGCAATTTTCAGTTTTTCCATTTTATCTGTTTGTTATTTCTGTATTCTGTTTTTCTCAGGCGAGTTCTCTTTCAACATCCTTGTCCCCTCTGCCGGAGAGGTTTATAATCCCAAGACTGTTTTTGCCTTTCAGGAGTTTCACGGCCAACGAAACCGCATGTGCAGATTCAATTGCCGGTATTATTCCCTCTGTGCGCGACAACATCCTGAAAGCATCGATGGCTTCCTGATCGGTTACTACATGATATTTTACACGGCCCGTATCCTTGAGATATGCGTGTTGGGGACTAATTCCCGGGTAGTCAAGACCTGCTGCAATAGACCAGGAATCTGTAGGTTGTCCCTTGTCGTCAGTAAGACAGTACGAAAATGTGCCCTGGAAAACACCTGGTTCTCCAAAAGTTAAAGTGGCGGCAGTTTTAGGTTTTGACCCTGATCCTCCTCCCTCAGCAGCGTGAATATCAACATTATTGTCTCCCAAAAATGCCCCAAACAGACCTATGGCATTTGATCCACCCCCTACACATGCAAATATCGAATCGGGAAGTCTGCCTTCAGCTTCAATAATCTGTTGCCGGGCCTCTTTTCCAACAATGTGCTGAAAATATCCAACCATAACGGGATAAGGGTGTGGGCCAACCTGTGATCCGAGCAGGTAAAAAGAATCCGGGCTTGTAACCCAGTATTCAATTGCAGCATTGACAGCATCCTTAAGAGTGGCTGTACCCATTTCTGTCGAAATAAGCTCTGCACCAAGCAGTTTGATTCGGCTCACGTTTACAGATTGCCTGTCAACATCAACCTTCCCCATGAAAACTTTGCATTTTATGCCTACCAGAGCTGCTGCTGTGGCTGTTGCTACCCCATGCTGTCCTGCACCTGTCTCAGCTATAACCTCCCTGGCTCCCATTCGCTTTGCAAGAAGAATCTGGCCGATAGTATTGTTTATTTTATGGGCACCAGTGTGGTTAAGGTCTTCTCTCTTCAGGTATATCTTGCTGCCAGTTGCCTCTGTGAGGTTTCTGGCAAGGAACAATGGTGAAGGCCGGCCTACAAAGTGTTTAAGGTAATATGAAAATTCATTTCTGAAAAGGGGATCATCAATGGCAGACCTGAATTCTGAGGAAAGCTTTTGAAGTTTTTCCTCAAGGGGCGGAGGCACATACATGCCGCCGAATTTTCCATACATTCCTTCCAGCAGGGCCTTTTCATCATTCAATAACCCATCAGGAACCATATCATATGTTGTACTCATGAAATTAATTTTAAATTTAATTTAAATATTTGATTTTTAAACCTTCAATATTAACTGATAACAAAAAACTGGATGCCACAAATATGAGAATCCATCGGATTTGACAGATTCGGCAGAAATCCTCTGTTGATAACATAATGAGTTAATTATTAATACATTAAACTGCTTCAAAAAGACATATATGCTCAGTAAAAAACAAAAACCGCGGGGAACACCCGCGGTCTGTTATTATGATTGGTAACAATTTTGCATATGGGTTCCCTTTACCGGTATTGTCCGGAATGCCAAAACCATATATGAGCAAAATTTGATGATTTCATTTTTTTATTGTTTATGATCTGCTCTTGCAGGAG
>SLRB01000091.1 GCA_007131165.1 Bacteroidales bacterium
ATATTGGTGGCACTGCGTATTGCCATCGGATGGCATTTTATGTACGAGGGACTTGCAAAGGTCCTCCAGGGAAACTGGACAGCCCAGGCTTTTTTAATGGATTCCCAGGGATGGTTTTCAGGTATATTCAGGGGCATCGCATCCAATCCGACAGTCCTTGCGGTATCCGACCAGCTTAACATGTGGGGTCTGACCCTGATTGGATTTGCCCTGATTACGGGACTTTTTACCAAATACGCAAAGATAGCCGGGATGTTTCTTCTGTTGTTCTATTATGCAGCCCAGCCACCTCTGATGACAACAGAATATATGTTTCCGGGCGAAGGGAGCTACCTGTGGATAAACAAGAACCTGATCGAACTTCTCGCACTGGCTGTTCTTTACGTGTTCCCCACAGGCCACATCATAGGTCTTGACAGGCTCATAAAAAACACAGTGAAAAAATGAGTGATTCTATAAGTTTTCACGAATGACAAACCTTATTTAAACTGCATAATGGATAACAATAATTTAAACAACCCAAAGAAAAACACCAAGGGTATTGCACGCAGGGATGTACTTAAAAGCATAGCAACATTTCCAGTTGTCGGGGCGCTGCTTTATGGTGCTTTCCGGAAAAACAGCATCCAGCATTACAGACAAAGCAGGCTTCTGCAGGAATTAAACCTGAACTATTCTGCTAACCCGGTACCTTACACACCTCCGGCAACCGGCGGCGATCCCCTGCGTATAGGGATCATTGGTTTCGGTATCAGGGGCGAGCAGCTTCTCCGTTCAGCCGGGTTTGCACATCCCGAACAGATTGACAGCTGGGCCGATGCTGCTGCAATGAACAGGGCTGATGACAGGCTCGAGGTGTACCTTAACCAGGAAGATCTGAATATACGCGTAACAGGAGTATGTGACATTTTCACCGTACATACCAAAAGGGCGGTTGATGCATCGTCCAACCTGTACCGTACCGGAACGGAAGGTCATAAAGACCGTCCCGCAAAGGTATACAAAAACTACAAAGAGTTGCTCAGAGCCGGTGATATTGATGCGGTTATAATTGCCACACCTGACCACTGGCATGCAGATATGGCCATTGAAGCTGCCCGGGCAGGCAAGCATATCTACCTTGAAAAGCCCCTCAGCCTTACCGTTGCAGAGACCCATGCTGTCGAAGAAGCAGTAAGGGAAAATAACGTGGTCTTCCAGCTTGGACATCAGAACAGGCAGATAGAAAGCCATGTCAGGGCAAAAGAGATAGTAGATAAAAACATCCTCGGCAAAATCACCAAGGTTGAGTGCTATACAAACAGGAACTCCCCCAATGGCGCATGGGTATATGACATTGATCCGGAAGCAAATGAAAACACGATTGACTGGCAGCAGTTTATCGGTCCCGCACCGCAGCATCCTTTTTCGCTTGAGAGGTTTTTCCGCTGGCGCTGCTGGTGGGATTACAGTACCGGACTGACAGGTGATCTTTTTACCCATGAATTCGATGCCATCAACCAGGTTATGGATATCGGGATACCCCATTCTGCAATGGCTTCGGGAGGCATATACTACTTCAAGGACGGCCGCACGGTTCCCGATGTGTTGCAGGTTAGCTACCAGTATCCTGAGCGCGACCTGAGCCTTCTTTACAGCGCATCGCTTGCCAGCAGCAAGAGGAGAGACAAAGCCTTTTTCGGCCACGACGCCAGCATGGAGCTGAGCGCCAACATGACGGTCTACGCAGACCGGAACTCGACCCGTTACAGCGAGCAGATCGAATCGGGTATAATAAGGCCCGACACCCCGTTGCTTACCTATACTCCCGGCCGGGAAGGCGTTGATGTTGTTACCTCTGCAACAGAGCAGTATTTCGCCAGCAGGGGGCTTCTCTACACCTATCGAGGCGGCAGAAGGGTCGATACGACCTTTTTACACATTAAGGAGTGGGTAGATGCAATTCGCGGAGCAGGTAATACCTCGTGCGACATAAAGGCCGGCGTTGAAGAAGCCATTGCCGCCCATATGGGCACCCAGTCATACAGGCTCGAGACCAAGGTATACTGGGACACTGACAAAAAGGAGATTGTCAGAGCCTGAAAGTGATCTTCAGGATAACTGACGGATATTGCACAGACCGCCCTGTTAACGGGGTGGTCTTTTTTTTATCCCCGGACCGGTTGCTTATCCTGTATCATTGCCTGAGGTTTTAATCCTTAAGACTTCCACAATTGTTTATATATGCCTATTTTTGAAACAGGGAGATTACTTATTAGCATGAGATAATGAAGAAAATTTTATACGGATCAGATCAGGCTGCATTGCTTGATAAGGAGAATGAACTGTCTAAGTTCAGAAGCCGTTTCCATATACCTGGGGGAAAGGTATACATGGACGGGAACTCTCTGGGGCTTCTGAGCCGGGATGCCGAAAAGTCCCTGCTCAGGGTGTTGGACGAATGGAAAAACCAGGGCATTGGCGGGTGGATGGAAGGAGAAATCCCGTGGTTCAGGTTTGCCGAAGAGATGGGAGCCCGCGCAGCCCGGCTGTTCGGAGCTTCAGAAGATGAAGTGGTATGTACCGGTACCACCACCATCAATATCCATACACTCGTGGGTAGTTTTTACAGGCCGGCCGGAAAACGGAAAAAGATACTTGCCGATGAGCTGAATTTCCCTTCTGACCTTTATGCATTGCAGGGACAACTGAAGCTGAGGGACATCGACCCTGATGAAAACCTGGTGATGGTTCCGGCTGATGAGAGGGGACTTCTGGACGAGGATGAGATAATAAGGCTTATGACCGATGAGGTAGCGCTTGTTTTTATGCCATCGGTACTCTACCGAAGCGGACAGCTCCTGGATATTGAAAAGCTTGCGGCTGCAGCAAGGGAGAGAAATATCCCTGCCGGATTTGACTGCAGCCATTCAGCAGGTGTAGTGCCCCACAGGTTCAGAGACTGGGATGTCGACTTTGCATTGTGGTGCAGTTACAAATACATGAATGCCGGACCGGGCGCTGCCGCATTCCTTTACGTAAACAAAAAGCACTTCATGCTTGAACCATCGCTTCCCGGCTGGTTTGGCAGCGAAAAGGAAAAACA
>SLRB01000181.1 GCA_007131165.1 Bacteroidales bacterium
AGAAAGTACGCATATCACATACGAGAGTTTCTTTATAATTCCCGGTGCGTTATCTTCTGTTCCCCCCGCCGGGAGAGCGCTCGGGTTAATCGAGAAGGGCTCCTTGCTGAACTCCATGAGGTCCTGCGAGAAGACTGTTCCCCTTCCGGGGATGTGCAGTTCGGCAATCTGTACTATTTTATCAATAACCTGACGGGAGTTCTGCCGGGGCACTGTAAACCTGAAGATATCGACCGGGGAATTCTGCAGTTTAACCACATTGCCCGGAAGTCCGAAAGGCTGCGGCTTCAGGAACTCTCTTACCGAACGGCCGTGTTCTATGTAGGCGATCACTCCCAGCTTCCTTAGAAATTCAGATATTTCCCTTTTCAGCAGGTGATTGATCACACAGGTTATCCTGCTTACCCTGTGGGGAGTGTAGATGCCCTTGTCCATTTGGGTTCTCCATACCTCCCTTGACGGGGATACCACTTTTTTTCTCTTTTCTTTAATATTCTGCATCCGTATGTTTTCTATTTCGGTTATTATTTTTTACCAGGGTAAAGGATAGTTATACATCTAGGGTCAGCAGGTTTTCACCAATGACGGTTCTATCCTTATCCTCATCCTTATTATGCTGTCCGATACTTTGCTTTTGCCTGTTTTTCATTATAAGGCCATATGACAGGACCGTTATTATGGGGAATACAGAAGCCATTGCAAGAATGCCGAACCCGTCTACTACATTCAGTTCGGCACCCACACTCAGGCCCATGGCCAGTACCAGCGGTACCGTGACGGGTCCGGTTGTTACTCCACCGCTGTCCCATGCTATTGCTGTGAACTCCTCTTCGCTCCAGTATGTGAGCGGTAAAAGGAGCAGGTAAGGAGGTACCAGGAGCCACAGCAGGGGGATGTCGAACAATATCCGCGCCAGTCCGAGTAAAATGCCCGTCCCCACACCGATAGACACTACCCGGACAATTTTTGATTGTTTAATGGTGCCAACGGTAAGGTTCTCTACGGTCATTCCAAGGGCATTCAGTGCGGGCTCTGCCAGTGTTGCCCCAAAACCGAGCCCGAAGGCGAAAAGCAGCACCAGTATGATCCCTATTCCCGTCAAACTGCTGTCAAACAAAGGGGTGCGCGTAATGATGTGTTCATAGGAGCCTGTAAACTCGTCAAAACGGGCCTCATGGAATTCGACCGGGGTTACATGCTTGCCATCGAGCATATCGAAAAACCATCTTTTTGTACCGTCGGTCGACATTACCGGGTAAACAATGTCCGGATCGAAATCATAAATCATCATACGATCAATGAACCTGTCTTCGGTGGCAAAAGCCCTGGGCAGCTGGCCGCCCACTTCGCCGCCAAGCCTGGCAAGCCCGAGCCGTATACCCGAAGTCAGGAGGGTCATACCGATAAGCGTAAAAACCAGCCCCAGGGCTATTTCATCCCTGTAACGTATTCTTTCCCTCAGCAGGAATAACACAAGGATCAGCATTGCCGACAGGGGAATAACTGCCCTGGCTCCTCCCGCAGTCTCTTCTCTTAGCACGGGAGCGATTGATTCCTGGGTGCCGCGGTGCCCGGAAAGATCAGCGCCGGCAATAAGGCTGCGTTCATATTCGGATGCCCGGTTTATTATCCAGTCGTCCAGGGATGTTTCCCCGATAAGGGAATAACGGAAATCCGGATCATTTGCCAGTAACTCAACAGCCTTCCTGTATTCGTTCTCTGAGTGGTGGAATGCCCGGCGACCGGCTTCGGTGCCGTGGGTAAATGCGTGGGAAACAAGGTCTGTCTCACTGTCGAACAGGAAAAGAGCCTGTTCTCTGCGCTCGGGCGAGAAGAACATCTCTTCGGAGCTGGCTTCAGGTGCTTTGAAGCTCAGGACCGTACCAAGAGTTAGAACTGCAAGGATAGGGAAAAGCGAGGCCATCAGAATGATACCGAACTCACCGCTTGATTCTTTTCCCTTTGACGATGCCCTTGAAACACCTATACCGAGTGCCAGTACAAGCGGAACGGTCACTGCCCCGGTAGTCACTGCGCCGGAATCCCATGCCAGCCCGATAATGGACCGCAGACTGTCATTGAAGGAAACAATGACTGAGAAAACCAGTACCAGAGGCATAAGAACGTATATAAATGGTTTTATTGAGAGGCTGTAGTAGAACCTGAACATACCCAGGCATACGGCTATGCCTACCCCGGTTCCGATAGACAGGACGAGCTGTTCGGTGTTTCGCTCAAGAAGCATGTAGAGCAGGGGAGATTCCCATGCCCGCACCCCCGAGCCTGCAGTTCGTAGCGCGCTGATAGCCGGTTCGGCAAGGGTGGACCCAAAACCCAGGAGTAATCCAAACAGACCGATAACATAAATGGTGGTACGGGTGGGTAACTTAACGCCTACACGCTCTCCCAGGGGCATAAGTCCCAGTACAAGCCCTTCAAGAAAAAATGCGAGCCCGAATACGACCATTGCAATTCCCCCGGCTATTCCGAGGGCATTGGCAATGGGTACTCCAAGGATCAGGGTTTGAAAAACAACCAGGTAAAGAATTATAAAGGCAACAGCCTTTACCTGTTCAGCAATTCTGGATCGTGCGTATCCGTATAACATTGTAATCGCGTCGGAGAGAGGTACTTTCTTCTGTTTGACCATAAACGGAATTTTTGGGGATAAATGCGGAAATAAATATAGTAAATAATCAAAATGAACAACTTAAAGAATAAGGCAGGAGGAAGACAACTTATTCACAAGTTATCAAGAGGGTAATAAAGTAAAAAAAAATGTATTTTAGCGGCTGTTCCGGCCGGGGGGACTTATACTCCCTTGCTGGCAAAAACTGCCAAAAACTGCTAAAACGATCTCTTATGTGGCAAAAATGGAAAAACCTTCCTTTATGGGGTAAGATTGTAGCCGGTATGGCTGCAGGGATTGTCTGGGGTATGCTCGCTGTGATCTTCGACTTGTCTCAGTTTAATGAGCACTGGGTAAAGCCTTTCGGTACAATCTTTCTCAATATGCTACGGCTGATAGCGGTGCCTTTGATCTTCGTGTCGCTGGTAAAGGGAATGGCCAGCCTTACCGATATAGGAAAGCTTTCGCGGATCGGACTCAAAACGCTGGGTTTTTTCATGGCATCGACCGTTGTGGCTATAACGGTGGGACTTCTTATAGTTAACATCATGAAGCCTGGCCATGCTTTTCCTGACTCAAAAAGGGCGGAGATGCAGGAGCAGTATGCTGTTTCTTTTGACGAGTCGCGGTCAGTGGCAGAGGAGGTCAGAACCGGCGGGCCGCTTGATTTTCTTGTTGAGATAGTACCTGAGAATATCGTGCATGCCGCAAGTGATAACAGGAATATTCTGCAGATTATCTTCTTTGCTATTATTTTCGGGCTGTCTGTAGCCCTTATCCCTCATGAAAAGGTTAAAGCTGTAAAAGATGTTTTTGACGGATTGAATGAAATTGTTCTGAAGATAGTGGACCTTGTCATGAAACTGGCACCAATCGGCGTTTTTGCGTTGCTTGGCTCTCTTGTAGTGGAGTTCACCGGTGATGATGTAGCTGAGTCGCTCGACCTGTTTGCCTCACTGGGGTTATATATCCTTGCAACTGTTATTGGTTACATGGTTATAATATTCTTAATTTATCCATTTGTTATTAAGTTTTTTACACCTCTTGGCTACAGAGATTTTTACAAGTCTGTCATCCCGGCGCAGATGATTGCTTTTTCTACCAGTTCAAGTGCTGCATCACTGCCTGTTATGATGGAGGTGTCAGAGAAGAAGCTCGGAGTGTCAAAAACTGTTTCCAGTTTTGTATTGCCTGTAGGTATTACTATAAATATGGATGGGACCAGCCTGTATCAGGCCGTGGGAGCAGTTTTTATTGCACAGGCATTTGGTTTTGAACTTACAATGGTACAGCAGCTTACACTTGTTCTCACAGCCACTTTAGCCTCCATAGGTACTCCCGGTGTGCCGGGGGGAGCAGTTGTTATGCTGGCCATTATTCTGACATCGGTGGGTCTTCCTGTTGAGGGACTTGCCATGATTCTGGCCCTGGACAGACCACTTGATATGTTGCGGACTGTGGTTAATGTAACGGGCGACTGCGCGGCTGCAGCAATAATTGCCAGGAGTGAGAATGATTTGATATACCCTCCCGCGGGACAGCCAAAGGTTTAAGCGGATATTTTGCAGACTGCGGATTGCTGATCTGGAAATGGATATACAGTGCCCGGGTGGTAAGCATATATTTTCCCGGGCCGTAATTCCTGCTGTTTGACTGTCGAATGTCGTGTAAAAAAGCTATTTTTATGGACTGAGAAGTTAACGGTTAACAGATCTTATTTTCGGCCGGACATGAATTATCTCTCTTCGATACCTGAAACATGGAGCACTGTCTTTTTTGTTCTGAACGTGATCTATCTTACCACGGCTATCCTCGTAGCCATTTCAGTAATTCTGGACAACCGCAATCCGACAAAAACAATTGCCTGGGTGGTAGTTCTATTTGTTTTGCCGATACTGGGACTCATTTTCTATTTCCTGGTGGGCAAAAACTACCGCAAGGAGAAGATATTTTCAAGGAAAGGGCTGAAGGATTTTGAAAGGATTCGCAATCTGAGCGACAACCAGATAATAGAGCTACAGGAGAGGGATTATATTGAAAATGAAAAGATCAGGGAGAAACTCCCGATAATCAGCCTGTTGCTGCGCAACAGCAAAGCCCTTCTTACAACACGCAACCGGGTAGAGATACTTAATAACGGCGATAATACCTTCAGTTCAATTATATCTGAACTTAAGAGGGCTAAAGATCATATACACCTTGAGTATTACATTATCGATAACGACAATATCGGGAATGAGATACGGGAGTTGCTCATATCAAAAGCAAAAGAGGGAGTGAAGGTGAGGCTAATCTATGACGATGTTGGCTGCTGGAAGCTTGGCAGGAAATTCCTGGGCAGTCTTGAAAAAGCAGGCGTTGAGCTTTATCCTTTTATGCCTGTCCGTATCCCCTTTCTTGCTAACAGGATAAACTACAGGAACCACAGGAAGATAATCGTGGTGGACGGCAGGGTTGGATTTGTGGGAGGCATTAACATAGCCGACAGGTACATTTTTGGAACCAGGGATATACCTTTTTGGCGCGACACTCACATGAAGATTGAAGGAGAAGCGGTTAAGTCGCTGCAGGTTGTATTTCTGATAGACTGGTACTTCGTTTCCGGCAAAATAGTAAGCAATGCATCATATTTCCCGAAAACACGCATCAGAAACAGGCAGCTGGTCCAGATAACGGCAAGCGGACCGGATTCGGACTGGTCGAGTATAATGCAGGCGTACTTCAGTGCGATAAGCACATCAAGAGAGTATATCTATATTGCAGTACCGTATTTTATCCCTAATGATAGTATCCTGACTGCACTGAAAACCGTCGCGCTAAGCGGAATTGATGTCAGGATAATCATACCCGGGAAATCAGATTCCTTCCTTGCCTTTAATGGTACAATGTCTTATGTGGAAGAGCTGCTGGAAGCGGGAGTAAGAGTCTATTCATATCAGAAGGGGTTTATACACAGCAAGCTTATAATGGTTGATGATGTATTTGCCTCGGTGGGAACAGCAAATATGGACATAAGAAGCTTCGATGATAATTTTGAGATCAATGCTCTTGTTTATGATGAGCTCCTTTGCCTTGAGCTCAAGGATTCCTTTCTTGAAGATCTTGGCAGCTGCATAGAGATCGATTTTGAGCAGTTTTCACGGAGGGGATTTCGTAGGAAATTTATCGAATCATTTGCCCGGATATTCAGTCCTCTTCTCTGAATTCCAAGACCTGGCATGGCACTGACTTTTCCTCCTGCAGTAATGATCCTGTTGAGTAATAACCGGCCGTCGTTATTTGATCCCTGCATATAATAAATACACTGTATGGATAAGAAGCATATCCAGGTATTAATTTTTACAAAATTTAGGCCGGATGTCTGAAACAATATGATCCTGTTTGCTGTATATTTAAAAATAATAATAAATCAATATGCAATGAGACATCTGAAAAAAACCGTAATTATTTCAACAGCTGTGATATTGGGCTTCTCTTCAAAAAGTTCATTTGCACAGCTCGATCAGATGGGCAAACTGCTGTCGGGCGGAATTAGTGATGCCGAACAGATTGCCGATGCCTACCTTTCACCCTTTACCAATGCTTTTGGTGCAACTATGAATGCCGGATGGTACAACACAGCCCGGCCCCACCGTTTCCCGGGCTTTGATCTTACGTTATCGATAAATGTTGCGATCATTCCCGAAGAAGCCAAATCCTTCAATCCTGCGGATATTGGACTTAGTCCTTATGCCAGTTTCAGCGGCAACCTTGTGTCGCCTACGATCGCCGGCGATTCAGATGTGCAGGGAACCCTGGTGAGTTACACAGAAATGGTAGACGGAGAACAGGTTACCCGTGCAGAGTTTAACCTTCCCCAGGGGACGGGACTTGGGTTTATACCGGCACCCACTTTACAGCTGGGTATCGGACTTCCCTTTGGAACAGACATAATCGGAAGGTATATTCCGGAGATTGGCCTTGATGATATTGGCAATATGGGGCTCTGGGGTATTGGGGTAAAGCACAGTCTTAAGCAGTGGATACCGGTAGTTAACAGGCTGCCTGTTGTCAATCTCTCGGTAATGGCCGGGTACACCAAATTCTATACAGGTACCCCCCTGAGTTTTAGTCCCGCCGATATTGGCGCTGCCGACAATACATCAGTTGCAGTTGATTTTTCCAACCAGAACCTGGATTTCGGTGTCGGCAGTTTTACTGCAAATGTGATAGCTTCTGCCGATATTCCTTTTTTAACCGGATATTTGGGATTGGGAATAAATTCCACAAGCACAAACCTCAGAATGACCGGATGGTACCCTGTTCCCGTTATCGACTATGCAACCAGCCAGACTGAGGTGACAGACGCATCTGCTGTGTATGATCCGGTCGATTTCAGGCTTGCCGGAGAAACTGGAGGAATTCAGCCCAGGCTGACTGCCGGGTTCAAGATAAAACTTGCAGTTCTGCATATACATTTTGACTATACCTATGCAAACTATTCTGTTGTTACAGGGGGTATAGGCATAAGTGTCAGATAGCCAATGCAGTATGCTGCCTCCTGTTTATTGCACCGACAAGACAGACCGTAGGTAAATATACTTTTACCGGCTTTTTTGCCCGGATGATGCTTCATCCGGGTTTTTTTGTTAATGTTTTGCATATTGCTTTATAACTTTGCACAGTTATATTATTGCAGGTTTTTTTACAGACATGATTGACAATATTGATTCAAAAATATTTCCTGACAGTGTCAAGAAGGATATCCTTAACAGATACAGAGGGTTGTTAAGAGTATGCAGGAGATGCGTAGCCAAAGAGGATACCGTAAAAATCAAGAAGGCATTCAATATTGCGCTGACCACTCATATGCATAAAAAGCGGGATTCTGGCGAGCCTTATATATCTCATCCCCTTTCAGTCGCCCGTATTGCTGTAGAGGAAATTGGGCTTGGGGCAACTTCTATCATTTCAGCCCTGCTTCATGAAACTGTAAGGGAAGGCGTCAACAGTCTGCAGGATATTGAGAATGAATTTGGAAAACCTGTGCGTGCAATTGTTGAGGGCCTTACCAAGTTGTCGGGTATAATGGATATGAAAACCTCCCTCCAGGCAGAGAACTTCCGTAAGTTGCTGCTTACCCTTTCAACAGATATTAGAGTTATACTGCTGAAGCTGGCAGACCGGCTTGAAAATATGAGAAACCTGGAGCACTCATCAGCCGAAAAACAGTTTAAGACGGCTTCTGAAACATTCTACCTTTACGCTCCGCTGGCACACAGGCTGGGACTTTATAATATAAAGTCGGAGATGGAAGATCTTTCAATGAAATACACAAACCCCGATGTTTATCTGGATATTGACAATAAATTGCGGAATACAACCTCTGCCAGAAACCGGTTTATCCGGGAATTTACAGAGCCTATCAAAAAAGAGCTTGCCCGGCAGGGGTTTAATTTTGAGATAAAGGGCAGGACAAAGTCCGTTTTCTCCATCTGGAACAAGATGAGGAAGCAGGAGGCTGAATTCAGCGAAGTGTACGATATTTTTGCCATCAGGATCATTATAGATACAGAGCTGAAAAATGAGAAAGCCGATTGCTGGAGGGTATATTCGGTGGTGACCGATTTTTACCAGCCCAATACAAACAGGATGAGAGACTGGATCTCGGTGCCCAAGTCTAACGGGTATGAGTCGCTCCATACCACTGTTGTGGGTCCGGGAGGCCGTTTTGTAGAAGTGCAGATCCGTACCCGCAGGATGGATGAGATTGCTGAGAAGGGACTCGCAGCACACTGGAAATATAAAGGTGAAGGCGTCGATAAAGGGCTTGGTGAATGGTTGTCCCATATCAGGGAGGTGCTTGAGAACCCGGAACCGAGTGCACTCGAGCTTGTCGATAGTTTCAAGCTTAATCTTTACAGCGAAGAGGTATTTGTCTTTACACCCAAAGGCGATCTGAAACGGTTTCCGGCAGGGGCAACTGTACTCGATTTTGCATTTGAGATTCACACCGATGTAGGAAGTACCTGTGCAGGGGCAAAGGTTAACGGTAAAAATGTCCCTATCAAACAGGTATTGCAGAATGGTGACCAGATATCGGTTTATACCTCCAAAAATCAGAAACCGAAGATTGACTGGCTGAACTGGGTAGTTACTGCGAAGGCGCGGACAAAGATTAAACAGAGCCTTAAGGAGGAGAGGCAGGTAGAAGCGGATGCGGGCAAAGAATTGCTGGAAAGGAGGCTGAAGAACTGGAAGATAGGTTTTTCTGACCGGATAAAGACAAAAGTGATGAAGTATTACAAGGTCAGGACCTCCTTCGACTTTTATTATCTGGTTGGATCGGGGAGGATTGACCCTTCAGATATAAAGGAGCTGATAATCAGATTTGAGCTGAGGGAACGGGAGTTGGAGGCTGAAACACTGCAGGAAACTGCCACAGCTGATGCAGCAGACAGCGCAGAACATGTTGAGAAACCTTCAGATATACTGATTATAGATGAAAGCCTGAATAATATCGATTATAAGTTTGCCCCATGCTGCAACCCAGTGTTTGGAGATCCGGTTTTCGGATTTGTGAGTGTTAACGGAGGAATAAAGATTCACAGGATCAGTTGCCCGAATGCTCCTTCGATGCTGAGCCGTTATGATTACCGGGTAGTGAAGGCCCGGTGGACAAGCTCGTCGGAGTCGTCCACTTTCCAGGTTATGATAAAGCTTACCGGTATTGATGAGGTTGGAATAGTAAATAAAATATCAGATATTGTCTCAAAGGATCTTAAGATGACCCTGAGATCAATAAGTATTGACAGTAACAACGGAATGTTTGAGGGGGTAATAAGGGTCATTGTAAGGAATAAGTCACAACTTGACCTGCTTCTCCATAAGTTGTCAAGGGTAAAAGCCGTTATGAAAGCTACAAGGCTTGACAGGTAACTTTTGATATTTTAATACTAAATTATTTTGCAGATACGTTTTCTTTGAAGTAAATTTATGCCAGCATAATTAAACGATCATGAAGACAACAAGGTTTTTAAATCTGGTTATTGCGCTGTTACTGGTTGCATCATCTTCAGCAGCGCAGGGATTGTCTGGAAGCGGGAACACGAGAGGAACCGGGCTTCTTTCCGGAAACCTGCCTGAAAATGCCCGTTTCGGGCTGGAGATGGGAACATCCTTTACATCGTTTGGCGGATCGGGCATGCTTGGCAGTTTCATTTCTCCCAGGCTTGAATATGATATTACTCCCTCTTTCAGCATGATTGCCGGAGGTACCATTTCTTTCAACCGTTACAGCGACCTGCCGCAACCCCTTGTCATGAACAACAACACTGCATCCCTGCAGCAGGGGCCAACGGATTACTCGGTGTTTATGTCGGGCAGGTATATGTTGAACGACAACCTGGTAATGACAGGTACCGTCTACAGTGAAGAAGGTCAGCTTCCCCTGCTGATGATGACCAACCCTGCCCTCGGCAATTACAGCAGCCGCGGAATGTCGATGGGACTGGAGTACAGGATTACTGATAACCTCCGGTTTGGTGCAGAGGTCGGCATGAACAGGAGCAATAATCCATACCATCTGTTTCAGCCATACAATGATCCATTCGGTACCAGGAGGTACAACCGTTCACGCAGCATGTTTTCCCCTTTCTGATCCAGCCGCAACCCTGTATGTACGACATAATAGGCGATGTTCACGGGAAAGGGGATGCCCTGAAGGCCCTTTTGCATAAGATGGGGTATTCGAAGAAATCAGGCTTTTACAGTCACCCTGACCGGAAGGCGGTGTTCACCGGCGATTTTGTTAACCGTGGACCTAAAGTCAGGCAGGTTCTCAGGATAGTTAGGCGGATGACCGAAAACAGTTCTGCCCTGGCGGTCATGGGGAACCACGAGTACAATCTTATTTGCTATCATACAAAATCTGCCGGCAGGGGATACCTGCGAAGGCACAATTCTGCCGCCCGTAGCCTGTTCCGTCCTACTCACCTGGCATTCAGCAACCATCAGGCAGAATGGCAGGAAAACCTGGAGTGGATGAAAAAGCTGCCTCTTTTCCTTGAGTTTGAGCATTTCAGGGTTGTGCATGCATGCTGGAACAAGCGTATTATCAAATTTGTAAAGAATAACATGCCCGGTAACAGGATGACCGGCCCGTTTCTGCACAACTCGGTGAGGAACGGAACCATTGAGAACGAAGTAGTCATGATGCTTCTTTCCGGGGTAGAGATCCCAACCGGTAATTACACTACTGTTATCAACCAGCTTGGCAAACCGGCGGAAAGCATTCGAATAAAATGGTGGATGGAACCCCGCAAGCACCGTCTGGGAGATGTTGCCCTTGGTGAATACAAGATACATCCTGACCGCCCCATAATTAAAAAAGAGCAGCTTGCCTTCCTACCGTATGATGAGAAACGGCGGCCCTTGTTCATCGGACATTATTGCCTCAGGGGAACGCCCGGTATCCAGACACCCAACATCTGTTGTGTGGACTACTGCTGTTACCGCAACGGCAACCTTGTAGCATACAGGTTTGACGGGGAGACCCGGTTAGATCCTTCAAAGCTGGTGATGGTATGACATCTTTGGATGCAACGCGAAGGAGACTTCCGCGGTATTAACGGCAATGTTCGTCAATCAGTTCGCCGGCTGGCTCATATCCCAGTTCAAGTGCTGTGCCCAGATCATTGCATGCACCTACAAAATATTTTATCTGGAGATGTGAAATACCCCTTCCGTACCATGCTATTGCGTTTTCAGGTTCCAGCTCGGTTACCCTGCCATAGTCTTCTATTGCACCGTAATAATCGCCGATATTATATCTTGAGGCTGCCCTGTTCAGGTAGGCGGGTGCGTATCTATCGTTTATTTCAACAGATCTTGTGAAATCCTGGATGGCTCCCGCGTCGTCGCCGGTAGCAGCCCTGGTTATGCCCCTGTTGTTATAGGCGATTGCCAGACGCGGATTCTCCTCAATAGCCATCGTGAAAGCTTCTATTGCCCCCTGGTAGTTGCCAAATTCATGCCTGATATTGCCAACCTCGAGGTATATCCGGCCGGTTTGGCCTTTAGCTGTTACGGGGATTGCAATCAACAGAATTATGATGATATTTTTCATGCAGCCCGGCGAATTCATTTCCTGTTTATTATTGATCCGTCAAATGGTTAACCTTCCTTCTGCACTTTCCGGTGTTATGTGTTACTATTTACCTGCTTTAGTAACGTTCGTAAAAATAAGTTATTTTTATCAAAGGTTTGCTATATTTAGCCCCTCTTTAAGCCGGTATTCACAGCATTGTAA
>SLRB01000186.1 GCA_007131165.1 Bacteroidales bacterium
AATGTTTCAGAAAGCATTGCCAGCTCCTTGCATGCATACCCGGTTTTAACCCCGTCATGGTCCATCGAAGTGAAAAGTATCTCACCTGCCCCTCTCATCCACACCTCGCCTGCCCATTCGAACAATTCCCGGTCTGTCGCTATCCTGCCACCATTCCTGTATACAACCCATCTTCCATCAACGTATTTCGCATCAATTGCAACAACAAGGAACTGGCTTCCAAATGATTTTGCTATCTGGTCTACCAGGGCCGGATTCATCAGCACTGCTGAATTCACGCTTATTTTATCTGCACCAGCACTTAACAGTGCATCTGCATCCTGGATATGGTTCACCCCGCCTCCAACCGTGAAGGGTATATTTATATTTTCTGCAACTCTCCTCACAAGATCAGAAAGAAGCTTTCTTTTCTCGTGTGTTGCAGTAATATCCAGGTAAACAAGTTCATCTGCACCCTGTTCGGAGTACCAGGCACCCTGAACAACCGGGTCGCCCACCTCTTTGAGGTTAATAAAATTTATTCCTTTTACAACCTTCCCATCGAGTACATCAAGGCAGGGTATAATACGTTTGGCAAGCATACTGTAGAAAATTTATTAACAAAATAATAAGCAGTTTTACAAAAAGTGTTTAAGTTCTTCAATTTTCAGCTTTCCTTCATAAAAGGCCTTCCCAAAAACCACGGCGTGAACATCTGACCGCTCAAGCATCTCTATATCAGATATCCCGCTGACTCCACCGCTGGCAATAAGAAAGAGTTCCGGAAACTTTTCAATTATCCGTTCATACAGGTTGATGGATGTTCCCTCAAGCATGCCGTCCTTCTCAACGTCGGTGCAAAGGATCCGGGAAACACCCTTATCCTGCATTCTTTCTAAAAAGTCAAAAAGGGGTACCCCGGCCTCTTCTTTCCAACCGGAAATGACCAGTCTTTCATCTCTGGCATCTGCAGCCAGCAGTATTTTGTTGGGACTGAAACGGTCAAGCACCTTATCAAATTCATGCTCACTTTTTACCGCCATGCTTCCTATGCAGACCATCGATGCCCCTGCATCTATGATGGAGCGGACATCGGTAATCTCCTTTACCCCGCCACCAAAATCAATAACCAGGTCTGTCCTGACAGCAATTTTTTCAAGTATTTTCAAGTGTTTCAGCCGTCCCTTGCCTGCCCCCTCCAGGTCCACCAGATGAAGGCGCCTGAAACCATTATCTTCGAATATTTTTGCCATATCAACAGGGTCTTCAGAATAGATCGTTTTTCTGGTAAAATCTCCCTTTACAAGGCGCACACATTTACCATCAATCAGATCGATGGCAGGAATAAGCTCAATCATAGTTTCAAAAAATTTTTCAGGATCGTTTCACCAAATCTGCCGGACTTTTCCGGATGATACTGGGTAGCATAAAAGTTATCACGCTGCAGCGAGGCCGAAAACCTTACCCCGTAGATGCTGGTTGCGACGGTATCAGGGGTTACCGGCACATAGTAGGAATGAACATAATAAACATACGTTCCATGGTTTATTTTGTCATAGAGTGTTCCCTTTACCCCTTCAAGGGCATTCCAGCCCATATGGGGCACTTTTCCGCTGGTAAACTTTAAAACTCCCGTATCGAAAATACCCAGACAGTCTGCAGTTCCCTCCTCCGAGTAGCTGCACATCAGCTGCATCCCCAGGCATATGCCGAGAACTGGCTGCCGGAGTTGTTTTATCACCTCGTCCAACCCCCGCTTCCTCAGATACTCCATTGTTCCCGAAGCCTCTCCCACCCCGGGAAAAATAACCTTGTCCGCCGCCCTGATCATTTCAGGATCATCACTTATATCAACAGTAACCCCAAGTCTGCGAAGTGCAAAATCCACTGACCTGATATTGCCGGCATTGTATCTTATTATTATTATGTTCTGGTTCACTTCACTATTTTTAGGATGTCTGCGAATTTTATGACATTATTTCCTCTGGCAATCCTTATGTTTCCTATAGCAATCCTTTGGTTGTAGGCAATTCATAATTCAGGGCCTCCCGTTTCACCGCCATGCGGATTGAGCGCGCAAAAGCTTTGAAAATGGCCTCTATCTTGTGATGCTCATTTTTGCCGGTAGCCCTTACGTACAGGTTACATTTCGCCTCTTCACAAAACGAGTGAAAAAAGTGGGAAAACATCTCGGTAGGCACATCACCAATCTTTTCCCTTTTAAACTCAGCTTCCCAGTTAAGCCAGGAGCGGCCGCCGAAATCCAGCCCGGCCAGTACGGCAGAATCATCCATTGGCAGAAAAAAGCCGTAGCGTTCGATACCCCTTTTATCTCCGAGTGCCTGAAGAAAAGCCTTTCCAAGGGCAAGTCCCGTGTCTTCTATTGTATGATGCTCATCCCTGTAAAGGTCACCATCAACCCTTATCATAAGATCGCATCCCGAATGACGGGCAATCTGTTCCAGCATATGGTCAAAAAACCCGAGCCCGCTTGCCACATCTGCCTTACCGTTCCCGTCCAGCGAAAGCTTAACCTCAATTTTGGTTTCCGATGTTTCACGTTTTACAAGTGCAACCCTTTCGGGTAAAAGAAGATGCATAAAAACATCATCCCAGCTGTTTGTTACAAGTCTGCAGGTTTCTTCAAGTGCCGAACCCCTTATTTCATCCCATCCTGAACTCTCTCCTATGAGTATGCCCTTTGCCCCCAGGTTGTAAGCAAGCTGGATATCGGTAATGCGATCTCCGATTACCCATGAGGACCCAAGATCATATTCACCGTCCATGTAAGAGGTAAGCATACCGGTAGCCGGCTTTCTTGTCGGCAGGTTTTCTTCCGGCAGTGAGCGGTCGACCAGAATATCGTCAAAAACCACTCCTTCATTTTCAAAGTATTTAAGCATCTTGTCCTGCACTATATTGTAATCAGCTTCGGGATAAGCTGCACTGCCCAGTCCATCCTGGTTGGTAACAATTACAAGCTCATAATCAAGATGTCTGCTGATATTGTACATAGCCCGGAGAACACCGGGCAGAAATTCCAGTTTTTCCAGGCTGTCTACCTGGTAATCATCAGGG